>CAKAQT010000136.1:0-4005 GCA_916720325.1 Parahaemophilus parainfluenzae | reverse complement strand
TTTTCGCATAAAAGCTGACCACTTTGTATTTACCATTCTTATTATCTAAGAAAACAGGCTTCACAATTTGTGCATTTAATTGGTTTTCTTTTACTGATTTATAGTATTCATCGGAAGCTAAATTGATCAAAACACAATCGCCTTGCTCATCAAGTGCCTGTTGCACAGATTGAGTGATGATGTTACCCCAAAAAGCATAAAGATCTTTCCCTTTGGGATTCGCTAACTTTGTGCCCATTTCCAAACGGTAAGGTTGCATTAAATCAAGGGGTTTAAGTAAACCATATAAACCAGAAAGCATACGTAAATGACGTTGCGCGAATTGTATATCTTCATCAGATAAACTATCAGCATCCAAACCGGTGTAAACATCACCTTTGAATGCCCAAATGGCTGCGCGTGAATTTTTTTCGTTGTGAGATTTTGTCCATTCAGCAAAGCGAGCCGCATTTAAGCCCGCAAGTTTATCGCTAATAGACATTAAGGAAGAAAGATCTTGGGGAGATAATTGACGACAGATTTCAATCAGTTGCTCACTATAATCCGTCAAGTGCGGTTGAGAAACAGGAAGATTTCTGACCGCACTTTCAAAATCTAAGGTTTTTGCCGGGGAAATAATGGCTAACATAGGTTCTCCTTTCTAAAACTGAACCGTATCTTAGCACAGGATAGCCTTCTTACTCTACCCCGTTTACGCTATCCGCTTATAGAGTCCATTCTCATTGATGATTAAATCTTGTAACTCCAAATCTAATAACTTCACTAAAAGCAAATCCACTGGCAAATTCAATGCAACCGATAAATCATCAAGGCTTATTGGTGTATAACTGATATGTTGATAAAGTTCAGGGTGACTCGGCTCCACAGCTGGCATTTTTGCTGTGAGCGGTTTAGCTATCGACTGATTGATTAGCGTATGTACTGGCGGCTGAAAAACAACGCTATGATTGAGGCTATCTAAAATATCTTTGACATTTTCCACCAACATCGCACCTTGCTTAATCAATTTGTGGCAACCTTGACTGTATTCACTTTGAATATTCCCTGGCAACGCAAAAATATCGCGATTTTGTTCTAAGGCATAGCGTGCTGTAATGAGTGAACCGCTTTTCTCTGTGGCTTCAATCACTAACGTTCCTAATGAAAGTCCGCTGATAATGCGATTACGACGAGGAAAATTTTCAGCAATCGGTGCTTGCGTAGGGATAAATTCAGAAACTAATGCCCCGTTATTTTCGATAATTTGCTCGGCTAATCGGCGATGTTTAGCGGGGTAAATGTGATCTAATCCGCAGCCCAATACGGCAATAGTTTGCCCTTGAATATCGACCACCGCTTGATGACTAAATCCATCGATACCTAAAGCCAGCCCACTCGTTACCGTTAATCCTGCGAGAGAAAGTTCTGTCGCAAAATATTTTGCCCAATATTCACCATAAGCCGAACAATAACGGCTTCCAACCATGGCAATTTGCTGAGCAGAAAGTGCGGTCAAATTGCCTTTCACAAATAATAAAGGCGGAAAACCACTAATTTGTTTGAGTAAAAAAGGATACTCATCTGAAAAACAGTGAATTAAATGATGCCCTTCTTTTTCAGCCCAACTCAAAGCGGGCTCAATGAATTTCATTTCAGGCTGAAACCAACGACGAATCTGTAAAGCATTCCAGCCTATTTGTTGAAATGCCACTTCATCATAATTTAATAAGTCTTCTATATCCACATGGGCCAGAATTTGTTGAATTCGCACACTGCCCAATTGGGGTACTTGTGCCAACCGCAATAAAATCGACGCAAAATCGCTCATCTTTCTCTCCTTTAAAAAGTGAATTATGGCGAGATTGGTCTCAAAAAATGAAAAGTTTGTCTTAATTCTGAGATTCAGATCGCAAAAAGAGAAAAAATTTTAGAAAAAATCTGCATACCAGAAACAAGGAATAAAACAGAACAAAAATGGCTTCTTAAAAGCCATTTTTAGAGATTAATTTCGAACAATGGTTTATATTTAGAGAAATAAACTTTTAAGATTATGTTGAGATATTCATTTTAGATATAAATCACTGATAAATGATTTGACAGCAAAATTTTTATCCGTAATATGGACAGCGTTTTACAGAATTTTTTACAGGATTATCTTTTTATGTACCAAGCTGTTTCTTTATCTCTCAACCTCCTGCTCTCACATTCTTTGTGCGGCTAAGTTGTGGATAAAAAACACCTTTATGTAAAAAATCTATTATCAACCCGCACTTTTAAAATTGCGGGTTTTTTCGTTTTAAAATCACGGTAAAAATGACCGCACTTTGAGTGATAAAAGAAGGAAAATACTATGACAGATCGCGTTATTATTTTTGATACCACCTTGCGTGATGGCGAACAAGCGTTAAAAGCAAGCTTAACCGTTAAAGAGAAATTACAGATTGCTTTAGCACTTGAACGTCTCGGCGTGGATGTGATGGAAGTCGGTTTCCCGGTTTCTTCTCAAGGTGATTTTGAATCCGTTCAAACCATTGCACGCCATATCAAAAATAGTCGTGTTGCGGCACTTTCCCGTGCGGTAATTAAAGATATTGATGCTGCAGCTGAAGCCTTAAAAGTGGCAGAAGCGTTTCGTATCCATACATTTATTGCAGTTTCAGCATTACACGTTGAAGCCAAATTAAAACGTACCTTTGACGATGTCGTTGAAATGGCTGTAGCAGCAGTAAAACATGCACGTAACTATACTGACGATGTAGAATTTTCTTGCGAAGATGCAGGCCGTACCGGTATCGACAATATTTGTCGTATTGTTGAAGCTGCAATTAATGCAGGTGCAACAACTGTAAATATTCCTGACACTGTTGGTTTCTGCTTACCTAATCAATTCGGCAATATTATTGCTGAAGTACGTAACCGCGTACCAAATATCGATAAAGCTGTGATTTCCGTACATTGCCACAATGACTTAGGTATGGCAACCGCTAACTCCTTAACTGCTGTACAAAATGGTGCACGCCAAATTGAATGTACCATTAATGGCATTGGCGAACGTGCGGGTAACACTTCACTTGAAGAAGTGGTGATGGCAATGAAAGTTCGTCAAGAATTTATGGGCGTGGATACACGTATCAACACACAAGAAATCCACCGTGTCAGCCAAATGGTGAGCCAACTTTGTAATATGCCAATCCAACCGAATAAAGCGATTGTAGGTTCAAATGCTTTCGCACATTCATCCGGTATTCACCAAGATGGTATGTTAAAAAACCAAAATACCTACGAAATCATGTCGCCAGAAACTATCGGCTTGAAGAAAGAGAAATTGAACTTAACCGCCCGTTCAGGTCGCGCAGCAGTAAAAGGCCATATGGCAGATATGGGCTACACCGAACAAGATTACGATTTAGACAAATTGTATGAAGCCTTCTTAAAATTGGCAGACAAAAAAGGCCAAGTATTCGATTATGACTTAGAAGCTTTAGCCTTTATCGATATGCAACAAGGTGATGAAGATCGTTTAGTGTTAGATAAACTTTCTGCACACTCCACTAAAGAGTATCCAGCAACTGCGTTTGTTCAAGTGGAATTGGATGGTAAAAAATTAAGCACCTCTTCTATCGGTGGTAATGGTCCGGTTGATGCAGTTTACAATGCGATCTTGAATTTAACCGGCTTAGATATCAAAATGTCCCACTATAACTTAACTGCAAAAGGCGAAGGTGCTGAAGCCTTAGGTCAGGTGGATATCGTGGTTGAACACGAAGGCCGTAAATTCCACGGTGTTGGTTTAGCAACAGACATCGTTGAATCTTCCGCACTTGCTTTAGTTCATGCAATTAATGCGATTTATCGTGCGCATAAAGTCGCCGATATTAAAAGCCACAAACATCATTAATTAATTGAGTCCCCCTCTTTAGCAAAGAGGGGTTAGGGGAGATTTGGCAGAAGTAACATCAACCTCTGCAGTGAATTTTATATCGTAAAAATCTCCCCCCAGCCCCTCTTTACAAAAGAGGGGAGAAA
>CAKAQT010000135.1:0-4018 GCA_916720325.1 Parahaemophilus parainfluenzae | reverse complement strand
AGCTAAATGCTTATAGAATAACGTAACCGCGCGATAAAGTGCGGTTATTTTTTTACTCAAATTTCGCTATATACAAAAAAATATAATCGCTATATACTTATAAAAACAACGAATTTTGAGTGTATGAACAAATCCACCCTTACCTTTCCCCTTTTACTTTGCTTGCTTATTGGGCTCATTTTATGTTCGCTCTCTTGGGGGCGTTTTGCGATTCCGCTTGAGGATGTAGTGCAAAGTCTAATTGGTAATAATGTCAATGATGTGCAAAACAACATTATTTTTAATCTTCGTTTACCTCGTGTGATTGCTGCCATACTTGTCGGTGCCTCATTGGCTATTGCGGGTGTTGTGTATCAAGGTATTTTCCGCAATCCATTGGTTTCACCTGATATTTTAGGGGTATCTAATGGTGCCTGTGTTGGCGCTGCATTGGCGATTTTACTCGGTTCGGGGATGCTGGGCATTCAAGGATTTGCCTTTGTCGGTGGTTTTATTGCCGTCTTGCTTACCATGAATTTACCGCGTTTAATTCAACGCGACTCCACCATTGTATTAGTCCTTTCCGGCATTATCGTTTCGGGCTTTATGATGGCGACACTAGGCTTGCTAAAGTATCTCGCCGATCCCGAAACCCAGCTAGCTGACATTGTGTATTGGCAATTAGGTAGCCTAATCAAATCTAACTACGACAACTTGCTTATCCTTTCTCCTATCATTTTGCTCACTACCCTTGGCTTATTTCTAATGCGTTGGCGTGTCAATGTGCTTTCATTAGGTGATCGTGAGGCTAAATTAATCGGAGCCAATATCCGATTAGAACGAGGTTTAATGGTAGTTTGTGCCACGTTGCTGACGGCTTCATCGGTTTGCTTAAGCGGGACAATTGGTTGGCTTGGTTTAGTGATTCCGCATTTAGCGCGTCTTTTCATTGGTGATAACAATGTCAAAAGTTTACCGCTAGCCGGACTTATCGGTGCGATTTTCTTGCTCGTTATCGACACTCTCGCCCGCAATTTATACATTCAAGAAATTCCACTCGGCATTCTCACCGGTTTTATCGGTGCGCCATTCTTTGCTTGGGTACTGATTAAACAAAAGGTAGTGGACTAATGCTGAAAATTGACAATCTGTATTACTGGCACAACGTTGAACATTCGTTACTCAATGGCATTGATTTAACCTTACAAAAAGGCGAATTGCTGACTATTCTTGGTGCAAATGGACGCGGTAAATCAACGTTATTAAACTGTATTGCGGGGCTTTTGAAACCAAAGAGCGGTCAGATTTTGCTGGATAATTGCAAATTAAGCGAAATGAGTAGCAAGCAAATTGCTCAAAAAATTGCTTATGTCTCGCAACACAGCCCTCAAACCTATCAATATCGCGTGCGTGATTATGTGGTACTCGGTCGTGCTGCGCATTTAGGTGTTTTTGATAAGCCAAGTGAAGCTGATTTTACATTAGTTGATGATGCTTTAAATAAACTTGGCATCAATCATTTTGCAGACCGAATTTATATGCAAATGAGTGGCGGCGAAAAGCAACTGGTCAATCTTGCGCGTATTTTGGTGCAACAACCGCAACTGATTTTATTTGATGAACCTACTTCGGCATTAGATTACGGTAATGTATTTAAAACCTTAAGCTTGATAAAAGAGCTCTCACTACAAGGTTTTACCATTGTGATGACGACACATAATCCCGATCATCCGATGTTATTGCATAGCGCACTACCCAACAGCCGCGTGAGCATCTTAAACGAACACGGCAAATTACAAACAGGTTCGGCACCAGAAATCATTACCGAAGCCAACTTAAAAGCGCTTTATCAAACAGATTTGCGCCTGGTCGATGTGCCAGCTCTGCAACGACAAATCTGTGCGATTACCCATTTATAACCCCACTAGAAGGAAATTCATATGTTGAAACATTCTCTGAAAAAAGGCTTAATCGCCCTCTCTCTTGCAGCTTGTTTTGCTATGCCACTACAAGCTAAGATCATAACCGACGTTGAAGGAAACAAAGTTGAATTACCGGATAACGTACAACGTGTAGCCGATCTTTGGCATGCCAATAACCAAATTGTCTTACTATTAGGCAGTGCCAATAAACTGGTTGGCACGACTACATCTATCGCGGCCAATCCTTGGTATAGCGAAGTGTATCCAAATATCAAAAACGTACCGGTATTAACCAATGGCGAAACCATTCAAACAGAAGAACTGTTAAGTCATAAGCCCGATGCCGTATTGCTCTCGAAAAAATCCATGTTAACTGAAGTGGAAAAAGCGGGATTAAAAGGCGTGCGTGTAAGTTTCCAAGATTTTGATGGTTTGAAGAAAACCGTACGGATTACCGCTGAAGTTTTAGGTGATAAAGCACCTGAAATTGCAGAAAGCTATATCAAAGAATTAGAAGACAATATTCAATTTGTGGAAAATCGTCTTAAAGGTCTCAAAGATGAAGCGCGCCCTACGGTGTTACATATCACTAAAGGCTCTGACTTATTGATGATTGACGGCGGAAAATCCATGATCGGCGAATGGATTAAATTAGCCGGTGGTAAAAGCGTGTTACCAGATGAAGCCAATATGATTGTGGTTACTATGGAAGCTATTTTGCAAGCCAATCCAGATGTGATCATCATTGGCAGCAGCGGCAATAAAGCGCAAGCAGCGATAGATAAAATCAAAGGCGATCCGGCATGGCAATCAATAAGTGCGGTCAAAAATAATCGTATTTATGCCAATCCAACCGGCACGTTCCCATGGGATCGCTACAGTGCAGAAGAAGCCTTACAAATTCTTTGGGCAGCTCAGCTCTTCCATCCTGAACACTTTAAAGATTTAAACATGGTAGAAAAAACGCAAGCCTTCTATAAAAAATATTACGGTTACGCGTTAAGCAAAGAAAATGCCGAGCAAATCTTAAAAGGTTTATCACCTATTAAGTAGTATTTTCAACTTATATATTTACCTATATAATACCTACTCTTTTTAACTCAAACATAAGGAAATACTTGATGAAAATTAGTGCAAGAAACCAACTTAAAGGTACTGTAAAATCAATCGAAACTGGTTCTGTGAACGCAATCGTACACATTGATATCGGTAACGGTAACGTAATTTCTTCTACCATCTCTATCGATGCAGTAAAAGAATTAGGTTTAGCTGTTGGTAAAGAAGCATATGCGATTATCAAAGCAACTTCTGTAATGGTTGGTGTTGAATAATCTCAACTGAACTGTTCAGAATTCTCTATAACCGCGCTTTAAAGTGCGGTTATTTTTTTGTTTTTTTCTCTCAGCTCTCTTCATACTCTCCCTCAAAAACGCATTTTATCCTTAACTAAAATGAAACGATCTTTGCTCTACTTTGCTATTTATTGACTTTTGATTAATTATATTGTATTATTTATGCATATTATAAATTTTTAGTTAATAATCTAGTTTCAGATTATTCTGTTAAACTTAGGAGAGCAAATGACAAATCAACGTTTTATTACTATTTTAGGCTATGTCGCAACATTTACTTCAGTTTGTATGTATGTTTCTTACTTGCAACAAATTGGTCTAAATTTATCTGGTCAAAAAGGTGGTTGGTTACAACCTTTTGCTACGACAATCAACTGTAGTTTATGGGTAGCTTATGGCTTGTTGAAAGAAAAACGCGATCTGCCTATTTCATTAGCAAATGCGCCTGGTGTCGTACTTGGTTTGATTACTTTCGTTACCGCCTTATAACACTATAAAACCTCATACAAAAAAGACCGCACTTTTTAGAAATCTTAAAGTGCGGTCTTTTTATTTATTAATTTAATTCATTCAAAACCTGAAAATTATGAAGTTGTGTAATTTTATTTTCTATTGCATTCTATAAATGAACAGACGTTTAGACGTCTAAACCAAACAAAACAATAGAAGGATTAATTATGACAACATTTCATTTAGCTGGATTTCCGCGCGTAGGCGCAAAACGTGAACTTAAATTTGCTCAAGAGCGTTACTGGCGTGGCGAAA
>CAKAQT010000134.1:0-4089 GCA_916720325.1 Parahaemophilus parainfluenzae | reverse complement strand
GTTGTTTTTAATTATTTTTTCTTCGCGTATTTTAAGGAGTCAATAGCAACCGCGAGGATGATAATGCTACCTTTAATGATATATTGCCAGTAAGGGTTTACACCGATGTAAGTTAAACCGTAGTTAATAACGGTGAAGATGATAACACCCGTGATTACACCGATAACAGTACCCACACCACCAGCGAAAGATACACCACCTACTACGCAGGCAGCAATCGCATCTAATTCATACATGAAACCAAGGTTGTTGGTTGCACTACCAATACGGCCTGCTTCTAACATACCACCGAATGCATAGAACATACCTGCAATCATGTAAATCACAACAAGGTTACGCGCTACGTTTACGCCAGATACTTTTGCTGCTTCAGGGTTACCACCGATAGCAAAGATATTTTTACCGAAGCGTGTTTTATTCCACATTACCCATACTAAGAATGCACAAATTGCCGCATAAATAGTGATGTAGGATAATTTGAATGAACCGAGTCTGAAGAAGCCTTGTGCGAAGTTAGAGAAAGATTCGCTGAAACCTGCAATTGGTGAACCACCCACGCCATCATAATAAAGTGAGTTAAAACCGTAAACGATGATCATGGTACCCATTGTTGCAATGAACGGGGTTACATTGAGATAAGCGATAACTAAACCATTCACTAAGCCGATTACAGCACCTACCGCACAAACAGTCAGGATAACTACTGGAATAGGAATTTCACCTAAATCAGGGAACACGCGGTTCATGTTTTCCATTGATTGTAAGAGGGTAGCAGAAATAACCGCTGCTAAACCTACTTGGCGACCGGCTGACAAGTCGGTACCTTGAGTGATAAGCAAGCCTGCAACACCAAGGGCGATAATGAGACGGACGGATGATTGAGTTAAAATGTTACTAAAGTTGCGAACATTCAAGAATGTTGGATCTTGTGCGATGATGATGCCAAGTAAAATCAACAACACAAAATAAATCGCATTTTGTTTTAAGAAATCGAATGATTTATTTTTTTGTAAGGCACTCATAATTTGTTCCTTTATGATTTATAAATATTTTGCGGCAAGTTGCAAAATTTCTTCTTGAGACGTTTTTGCCGTTTCAACGATGCCTGCAACACGACCATTACTCATGACCAAAATTCGGTCTGTTACGCCTAATAATTCCGGCATTTCTGATGAAATCATGATGATGCCTTTATCTTTTTTAGCGAGTTCTTGAATGAGCTGATAAATTTCAAATTTTGCCCCAATATCAATACCACGAGTTGGTTCGTCGAGCATTAAGATATCTGGTTGGGTTAAAAGCCAACGGCCGATAATCACTTTTTGTTGGTTACCACCAGAAAGCGAGCCAATCGTTGTTTTGTGAGAAGGGGTTTTCACGTTCATCGCATCAATCACCCACTGTGTATCGCTTGCCATTTTTTTGTTGCTGAGCAATTTCCATGGAGTGAGGTAAGATTTCATATTTGAAATCAAAGAGTTGAATTCAATACTTAGGTTTGAATAAATCCCGGTTGAACGACGTTCCTCAGTCACCAAAGCAAAACCGTGATTAATTGCCTCAAGTGCGGTATGATTTTTCACGATTTTTCCGTTGAGCTTGATCGTACCCTCTTTTAATTCGCGTACACCAAAAATGGCTTCCACAATATCGGTTCGTTTTGCACCAACAAGACCTGCAATACCTAAAATTTCACCTTTACGTAAATTAAAGGAAACATCTTGAATAGACGGTTGGTTTACCGCTGTTAAATGTTCCACTTCAAGCGTGATTTCTTTTGGTACGTTTGTTTTTTCTGGGAAACGTTGTGTTAATTCACGACCTACCATCATTGAAACGATTTCTTCCATGGTGGTGCCTTTAACTTGAACGGTATTGATCCATTTACCATCACGAAGAATGGTGATTTCATCACAAATTTTGAAGATTTCATCCATTTTGTGTGAAATATAAATAATGCCACAACCGCGATCTTTTAATTTTTGAATAATTTTGAAAAGATGTTCCACTTCTTTTTCTGAAAGTGAGGATGTTGGCTCATCCATAATTACGATTTTAGCGTTATAAGAGAACGCTTTCGCAATTTCGATCATCTGCATTTGTGAAACGGAAAGTTTGGCCACTTTTTCTCTTGGATCAACATCAATGTCCAATTCATCGAAAATCGCTTTGGTATCACGATACATTTTGGCGTGATCCACAAAAGGACCTTTAAGTGGGTAGCGACCCAACCATAAGTTATCCATTACACTGGTTTGACGCACCAAGTTAAGTTCTTGGTGAACCATTGAAATCCCATTTTCAAGGGCTTCTTTTGATGTTTTAAAATCAACAGGTTTGCCTAAGAATAAAATTTCACCTTCGTCTTTTGCATAAATTCCGAAGAGGCATTTTAATAATGTCGATTTACCCGCCCCGTTTTCGCCCATTAAGGCGTGAACAGAGTGAGAACGAACTGTTAGATTGGCGTGATCAAGGGCTTTTACACCGGGGAAAGACTTACTGACATCCGTCATCGTCAGTAGTACATCACTGTCTTGGGTTTGAGTTGTCATATCCAACCTCATCAAAAAGGGGGAAAGGGAATTTGGGTTTCCTTTCCCCCTAAAATTAAAGAAAAGCAATAGATTTTCTTATTTTAAGAATTCACTTAGGTTATCTTTATCTACACCAACATAAGGAATACGTACAACACGGTTTTCTAATTTCCATTTTGTACCTTCTGTTGCTGCTTTACCGTTAGCAAGGTTTGCAGAAAGTTGAACAACTGCTTTACCTTGGTTAACACCATCGTTTAACACAGTACCAGCAATTTCGCCTTTCTTAATTAATTGAAGTACTTCTGGTAATGCATCCACACCAAAGATTGGTAATTTTTTACCGTGTGCTTTGGTTGCTTCTAACGCACCTAACGCCATACCGTCATTGTTTGAAATGATCATTTCAATTTCGTTAGCTTTAGAGCTAGATAACCATGCATCCACTTTATCTTTTGCCATAGCTGCATCCCACATACCGGTATCAATAAATAATTGCTCGGTTGGAATACCTTTAGCATTTAATTGCTCAATCACATATTTAGTACGTGCTTCAGCATCTGGGTGACCCGGTTCACCTTTTAATAATACATATTGGATTTTACCGTCTTTGTTTAAGTCTAAGGCTGGCATAGCTTTCCATTGTTTTGCAATTAAATCACCTTGGATTAAACCTGATTCTTTCGGATCGGTACCAACATAGTAAGCGTGATCGTAGCTACCAATTGCTTTTGCACCTGGGTCTTTATTGAAGAAAACAACAGGAATGTCATCTTGTTTCGCTTTGTTGATAACAGTTGACGCTGCAGCTGGGTCTACTAAGTTAATGGCTAGGGCTTTTACACCTTTAGAAAGCAAACCATCTACTTGGTCGTTTTGAATAGATTGTGCATTTTGAGAGTCATTCATTAATAACTCAATACCGCCAAGAGCTTTCGCTTCTTTATCGATTTCTTTACGCATTAATGACATGAAGTTGTCATCATATTTATAAATGGTAACACCAATACGGTTATCGGCTGCGAAACCTGAAGTTGCTGAACCTAAACCGATTGCTAAAGCGACCGCACTTAATACTGCTGTTTTTTTCATAAAAACGCTCCTATTAGAGAAAGAGATTTTATTGTTGATTTTTATATACCAAATAGAGGAATGTTGCGTACATCTATTGCAACTGAATCCATCATAACGAAATCAAAATCGTTAATCTGTGATCAAACTCACATAAATGAAAACGATTACATAGCAATGTTTAAATTTGTGATCTCCATCACGGTTTTATTGCATTTTCTACGGAAAAACGTCTCACCAATGTTGGATTAAATTGGACAACAGTAGGTGTGACAATAGATGAATCGACTAAACTTAATGCCAGTTTTGCTGCATAATTTGCCATTAAATCAATTGGATAGCGAATGGTAGTGAGTTTTGGAATTAAATATCGCGCAATTGGCATATCATCAAAGCCCACAATGGAAAACTGTTTCGGCACTTTGATATTGTTTTCATTTAAAACAGAAATTGCTCCTGCTGCCATCGTATCGTTATAGGC
>CAKAQT010000133.1:0-4092 GCA_916720325.1 Parahaemophilus parainfluenzae | reverse complement strand
AAGAATATATTGATCAAGCTCAGTCTCTCACAGAATTCTTATTCGCGCATTTAAGCCCACAGGTGGATTTCTCGACGCAAGAAGGACGAGGCAAATTAGTGGCACTCGCGGCGCCTTTAATTCGTCAAATCCCTGGTGATATGCTGCGTCTTTCATTGCGGAATATGTTGGCACAAAAGCTTGGAATCTTTGATCAATCACAGCTTGAAAGCTTAATTCCAAATCAAATAGATAAGGCTGAACCCAAACCTAAAACGCCACAAAAAACCATTAAGAAAACACCAATGCGCGTGGTGATTTCGCTGTTATTACAGAATTCACAATTAGTGAATCGTATTTCGGATATCGGTTTACAAGCCTTAAAGCATGAAGCGGGTTACGAATTGCTCGAAAAATTGACCGCACTTTGCCGTGAACGAGAAGGCATTACAACAGGGCAAATCTTAGAATATTTTCGTGATACAGAATTCAGCAAGCCCCTTGAAATATTAGCCTCTTGGGATCATCTATTAGATGACTTAGAAATCATTAATGCATTCTCTCAAAACTATCGTCGATTGAATATTCAAGCGATTGAGCGTGACATTGAAATGCTGATTGCAAAAGAAAGGGCGGAAGGATTAACTGATCAGGAGCGAGCAATTTTAGTGAATTTGCTCAAGGGAAAAGAAGAGCAGAAAAAACAGTTAGTTAATCCGTCATAACAATGGTAAAATCTCCTGTTCAAAACAAGGGCTTTTATCTTCCAAAAATAACGCAAAACGGGAATAAAAATGGAACAAAATCAACAATCTACCGCAGAGCAATATTCAGAACAAATTGAACAGCTTATGGAATTGGGTCGTACGCAAGGTTATTTAACCTATGCGGAGATTAATGACTTACTTCCGGAAGATGTGATCGATCCAGAGTATTACGATAAGTTGTTGCAGACTTTACAGCATGATGCGGGTATTCCGGTTCTTGATGAAGCACCGGAAAGTGACGAAATGATGTTGAATGACACGATTCCGGATGAAGATGCAGTGGAAGAAGCAACGCAGATTTTGTCAAATGTGGAATCTGAAATCGGCCGTACAACCGATCCTGTGCGTATGTATATGCGTGAAATGGGTACGGTTGATCTTCTTACCCGTGAAGATGAAATCAGCATTGCAAAACGTATTGAAGAAGGGATTGATGAAGTCCAAACCGCGATTGCAGCGTACCCAGAAGCGTTAACTGAATTATTAGATAATTATGACCAAGTAGAAGCGGGCAATTATCGTTTAGCTGATTTAATCACCGGCTTTGTGGATCCAAATGTTCCAGAAGAGGAAACCGCAAATATTGATGAAAATTTTGCTGATGAAGATGAAAGTGCCGAATCTGCTGCAGACGTTGATGATGAGAGCGATGAGGAAGATGAAAGCGATAACAGCTCAAGTTCTGATGACAGCGATTCAGATAACAGTATCGATCCTGAAGTAGCGCGTGAAAGATTTGCTGCATTAAGAGAGCAACATACTAAAACATTGGCGACCATAGCAAAACACGGTCGTAGTGGTAAACGTGCAAAAGATCAAATTGCTCAACTCGCCGATATTTTTAAACAATTCCGTTTAGTGCCAAAACAATTTGATGTACTTGTTTTATCAATGAAGAATATGATGAAACGTGTACGTGCAGAAGAGCGTCAACTACAAAAAGTATTAGTTGATATCGCAGGTATGCCAAAAGATGAATTTGAGGCGCTTATTGTTGCGAATGGCAGCAGTGATGCATGGGTAGCAAAAGCATTAAAATCAACGAAAGCTTGGGCAAAACGTTTACCAAAATATGAAGAACGTATCCGTTTATCTTTAGATAACTTAGCGAATATTGAGCAAAATACCAATCTGACCATTCAACAAATGCGTGAGATTTGTGATGCGGTATCTCGTGGTGAACAAAAAGCTCGCCGTGCGAAAAAAGAAATGGTTGAAGCTAACTTACGTTTGGTCATTTCTATTGCGAAAAAATATACCAACCGAGGTTTGCAATTCTTGGATTTAATTCAAGAAGGGAATATTGGTTTGATGAAAGCAGTAGATAAATTTGAATACCGTCGTGGTTATAAATTTTCAACTTATGCAACTTGGTGGATTCGTCAGGCAATTACTCGTTCCATCGCGGATCAAGCGCGTACAATCCGTATCCCTGTTCATATGATTGAAACGATTAACAAATTAAATCGTATTTCTCGTCAAATGTTACAAGAAATGGGACGTGAAGCGACGCCGGAAGAGCTTGCTGAGCGTATGGGAATGCCAGAAGATAAAATTCGTAAAGTGCTTAAAATTGCGAAAGAGCCAATTTCAATGGAAACGCCAATCGGTGATGACGATGATTCACATTTAGGTGACTTCATCGAGGATTCAACTCTTGAATTGCCATTAGATTCTGCCACTGCGCAAAGCCTGAAAGTGGCAACTCATGAAGTGCTAGAAGGATTAACCCCTCGTGAAGCAAAAGTATTACGTATGCGTTTTGGTATTGATATGAATACCGACCACACGCTTGAAGAAGTGGGTAAACAATTTGATGTAACCCGTGAGCGTATTCGTCAGATTGAAGCGAAAGCATTGCGTAAATTACGTCATCCAAGTCGTTCTGAAACCTTAAGAAGTTTCTTAGATGAGTAATTATTCATTCATATAAAAAAGAAAAGGCAGAAATATCTGCCTTTTTTATTTGATTAAATTTGGCTATTTACCACCAAATCACATTCCTTTAAAATATGCACCCTTCATCATTTTAAAAAACAAAAAAGGAACTTTATGGAAGAATCTCAAGAACTAGAAAAGCTGCCTAGAGTAGTGACTAGTGTATTAAAAGTGATATTAAGTTTTTCACTTATTGCTTTGGCTTTAGTGTTGATTATTGCTTTAGCTAAAATTACCTATACCTTAGCAATTATGGTGTTCAATACATCAAGCGTAGTGCCTTATGATGTTGCTGAACAAGCCGTGATGTTTTTCTTATATTTCGGTTTTATTGGCCTAATCGTGCAATATTTTAAAAGTGGTTATCACTTTCCTTTGCGTTATTTTATTTACGCGGGGATTACCGCCATGTTGCGCCTGATTATTGTGAATCATGAGAGCTCAGTTGATACTATCTTATTCGCAGGCGCGATTTTAATTATGGTTATTGCACTTTGTTTAGTGTTGTATTCCAATAAAATTAAAATTTAAAAGTGCGGTCATTTTGACCGCGGTTTTGGAATGGATTATTCCGGTACAATCCATTCCACTGTCCAACTTCCCGTGCCTTCAGGGACGAGCGTTTGGGTCAAATAAGGCAAAATAGATTTCATTTGCTGTTCTAATTGCCAAGGTGGATTAATCACCACCATTCCACTTGCGGTCATACCACGTTGATCGCTATCAGGGCGAACAGCCAATTCAATTTTCAATATTTTACGAATTCCCGTTGCTTCTAATCCTTTAAAAATGCGTTTTGTTTGTTGGCGTAGAACCACTGGATACCAAATGGCATAAGTGCCTGTCGCAAAGCGTTTATAACCTTCTTCGATCGCTTTCACCACCAAATCATAATCCTCTTTTAATTCATAAGGTGGATCAATAAGCACTAAACCGCGGCGTTCTTTTGGTGGAAGTGTCGCTTTGAGTTGTTGGAAACCATTTTCTGATTTTGTGGTGATATTCTTAAACTCTTTAAAGTTATTCCGTAATAATGGAAAATCGCTCGGGTGTAATTCTGTTAGTAATGCACGATCTTGAGGACGTAATAGTTGTGCGGCAATCATTGGAGAGCCTGCGTAATAACGTAATTCTTTACCACCATAATTGAGCTTTTTAATAAGATCTACGTAGTGTGCAACTTCTTCGGGTAAATCTGTTCTTTCCCAAAGTCTCCCAATTCCCTCTTTATATTCGCCAGTTTTTTCTGATTCGTTAGAACTTAAGCGATAACGACCGACACCTGAATGGGTGTCGAGATAGTAGAAACCTTTTTCTTTCAGCGAGAGATTTTCCAAAATCAGCATCAACACGATGTGTTTTAGCACATCGGCATGGTTGCCGGCATGGAAACTGTGACGATAACTTA
>CAKAQT010000132.1:0-4096 GCA_916720325.1 Parahaemophilus parainfluenzae | reverse complement strand
TTAGTAAATTCAACATTTTCAATCTCTTGCAGACGGGTTGAAACCGATAAACCACTCACTTTTGTCACGCCAACTTCAGCAGTGGCGCCTGCTTTCTGGGCGGTGTCAATCGCAAAACTGACTGCATCACGCAATGTTTGCTCTTGAGATTTTAAAAGTGCGGTTAAATTTTCTGCTGTTTTCATGGTGATAATCCTATTAAAAATTTGCGCCATTTTATCTTATTTTGAAAGTTTATGCTAAAATGCACCAAATTTTTCATAAGGTAACAGAATGGCAAAACGTAAGAAAAAAGAAGCCTTTGATTGGGAAGATGAAGACCAAGAAGAGATTATTTGGGTAAGCAAAAGTGAAATCAAACGTGACGCTGAGGATTTAAAACAGCTCGGCGAGAAATTGGTGAACTTAACCAAAGCAAATCTGACTAAGGTTCCACTAGACGATAGCTTGAAAGATGCCATTGAATTAGCACAACGCCTGCAAAAAGAGGCGCGTCGTCGCCAATTGCAATACATCGGTAAGCTCTTACGCTCAATTGATGCAGAGCCTATTCGTGAAGCTTTAGAAAAAATTGAAAACAAACATAATCAGCAACAAGCTATGCTGCATAAGTTGGAAATCTTACGTGATGAATTGATTGCAAAAGGTGATGCGGCTCTGACTGATTTGTTAAATGAACATCCTTCTGCAGATCGCCAACAATTACGTAATTTGATTCGTGCAGCACAGAAAGAGAAGGAACAAAATAAGCCATCAAAAGCTTATCGCGAGATTTATCAGATCTTAAAAACACTCATTTTAGAAGACTAAAATACGGCTATTTTTGACCGCACTTTGTGTCAAAAAAGTGCTATGATTAGCTACCCTTTTAATAAGGAAAAAACGTTATTTATGAATATTCGTTGGAATATTATTTTAGGTGTCATCGCCCTCGCTTTATTAGGCTGGTATTATTCGCTTAATCAAGATCATAGCGATTTACAAAGCCTCATTAAAAAGCCTGATAGCCCAGAATACGTCGGTAATAAAATGGAAACCACTGTATTCTCACCTGAAGGTAAAAAACAGTATCTCGCGATTTCCGACAAAGTGGAATATTACACCCAAGACGGCCATACGGATTTTATTTCGCCGTTAGTCTATCTTTTTGATGTCTCTTTGGACAATAAAGATAAAGAAGCGAAAACCGATAAAATTCAATTAGAAAAACAAAATTGGAAACTTAGCGCGAAAAAGGCAAAATTAACGAAAGATCAAATGCTCTATCTTGAAGGTGGCGTGATTGCCGAGAGCCTTGATCCTTTATCTCGCCTACAACGTGTTGAGACTGAAGCCGCAGTAATTAATTTAAAAACACAAGACATTACTTCCGATACACAAGTAAAAATTAACGGATTAAACTTTAACTCGAGTGGATTGAAGCTCGTCGGAAATTTACGTCAGCAAGTTGCAACTCTAAAGGAACAGGTAAAAACATATTATGAAATCAACAAACAATAAAATTCTGCTTTTAACGGCGTTAATGATGACTTCTTTGTCTGCTTTTGCGTTAAAAGACGATACCAATAAACCGATTAATATTGTCTCAGATAATCAATCTTTAGATATGGAGAACAGCGTAGTAACCTTTACGGATAACGTTGTGATTACGCAAGGTTCCATTTTGATTAAAGCCAATAAAGTAGTCATTACTCGCCCACCAGAAAATTCAGGTAAAAAAGAAACTGTTGAAGCATTTGGTAGCCCTGTTACCTTCCACCAACAACTTGATGATGGTAAGCCTGTTGACGGTAGAGCGAATAAAGTTCACTACGATTTAGGCACTGAATTCTTAACATTGACCGGTAATGCTGAATTAAAACAATTAGATAGCAAAATTAACGGTGAACGCATCACTTATGATGTGAAAAAACAACAGTTAAAAGCCAATGGTAATGGAAAATCACGTGTGCAAACCGTCTTAATTCCGACCCAATTACAACAAAAAGGTAAAAAATAACCGATGTCTGTATTACAAGCTGAATTTCTCGCAAAAAGCTATAAGAACCGAAAAGTGGTTTCTGATGTGAGTTTGACCGTAAACTCCAATGAAATTGTTGGCCTACTTGGTCCAAATGGTGCAGGTAAAACCACTACTTTCTACATGGTCGTCGGTTTAGTGCGTCATGATCAGGGAAAAATCACCATTGATGGCGATGATATTAGCGTATTACCTATGCATGAACGTGCTCGTCGAGGAATTGGCTATTTACCACAAGAAGCCTCTATTTTCCGTCGTTTAACGGTGTACGAAAATCTTATGGCGGTATTAGAAATTCGCAAAGATCTCACTGCAGAACAACGCAGAGAGAGAGCGGATGAGTTAATTGATGAGTTCAATATTGGCCATATTCGTGATAGCCTGGGACAATCGCTTTCTGGTGGTGAACGTCGTCGTGTGGAAATTGCACGCGCCTTAGCGGCAAATCCTAAATTCATTTTATTAGATGAACCTTTTGCAGGTGTAGACCCAATTTCGGTGACGGATATTAAGAAAATCATCACAGATCTCCGCAATCGTGGTTTAGGCGTGTTAATTACCGACCATAACGTACGCGAAACCCTTGATGTTTGTGAACGCGCTTATATTGTTGGCGAAGGGAAAATTATCGCGACCGGTACACCGGAAGAAGTCATGAATGATGAGCACGTTAAACGTGTCTATTTAGGCGAACAATTTAAACTATAACCTATGAAATTTACGACATTGCTCTCCCCTGATGATATTCGTCAGGGGGTTGCTTTTTCTAGCAAGAAACGATTATTTGAATCTATTGCTGCGTTCGTTGTGGAAAAACTTCACTGCGAAAATGGCGAACAGGCTTGTTTTGAATGTTTATTTGAACGAGAAAAATTAGGTAATTCAGGATTAGGCAATGGCGTCGCTATGCCTAAAGCCAAGTTACCTGCTACGGTGTCAGATAAGATCCTAACGGTATTTATGCAATTAGAAACGCCTGTCGAATATGATGCGGCTGATAATAAACCGGTGGATATCGTTTTTGCTGTGCTCGTACCCGAAAATCACTGCCAAGAATATATTCCTGTTCTGGCAGAACTCAATGAAAAATTAACTGATAAAAACTTAATTAAACAACTTCGTTCAGCACAAAGTGCGGATGAAATTTGGCAAATTTTTGAATGTGCCGATCATTCAGAGGAATCTGAAGACGACACAAATTTAGATAATATTGAACCTCAAGAGGTATAACCTAACCAACTAACCATAAGGAATCACGCAGATGGAAATTATTATTATCAGCGGTCGCTCCGGCGCGGGGAAATCTGTCGCATTACGAGCTTTGGAAGATATGGGCTATTATTGCGTGGATAATCTCCCTCTCGATTTACTTCCTCAACTCACCAATATTCTCGCCAAAACTCAAACGGCTGTTGCCATCAGTCTCGATATTCGAAATCTTCCCCATTCAAGTGCTGATTTAGACAAGATTCTGACAGATATTCAAGCCACTTATTCTGTCAAAATCATCTTTCTGGACAGCGATCGTAGTACACTTATTCGTCGTTACAGCGATTCACGTCGTCTTCACCCACTCTCAGCACAAGATCTCCCACTTGAATCAGCGATTGATTTAGAATATCAGCAACTTGAGCCTTTAATTCAACATGCTAATTTTATTATTGATACCGCACCACTTTCTACCCATTCGTTATCTGAACGTTTAAGAGAAGTTTTACGTGGTAATACGGATAAAGAACTTAAAATCGTGGTTGAGTCGTTTGGCTTTAAATACGGTATTCCGCTTGATGCCGATTATGTCTTCGATGTGCGTTTTCTACCTAACCCGCACTGGAATCCAGAACTTCGTCCAATGACGGGGCTTGATGAACCTGTTGCGAAATTTTTACTTGCGCATGATGAAGTGAATAATTTTATCTACCAAACGCGTAATTACATTGAAACATGGTTACCAATGTTAGAGCAAAATAACCGAAGCTATCTCACCATAGCCATCGGTTGTACAGGCGGTAAACATCGTTCTGTTTACATTGCTCAACAAATTGGTGAATATTTCCAAGCCAAAGGCAAGAATGT
>CAKAQT010000131.1:0-4129 GCA_916720325.1 Parahaemophilus parainfluenzae | reverse complement strand
AAATAATATCGGGGATTTTATCTTCATCAAGATCGCGGTCGTAACGTTTCTTTAAGGCTTGCTCCATCGCTGCATAGTCATCACCACCGGTAATGCCTTCAATATTAAAGCGGCGATAGTCTGATTTCAGCGGACCCTCTTGATTAAAGACCACACAAGATGCCACGGTTTGATTTCCCATCGTATGGCTAATATCAAAACATTCCATGCGTTTAATTTCAGACATATTAAGCAACTCACAAAGGGCTTGATAACGCTCATGCATTCGGGAAGATTGTTTGAGTTGAGTCGCTAACGCCGCTTTGGCATTAATTTGTGCTAGTTGTAAATATTTACCTTTATCGCCTTTAGCAGATTCTTGTATCACCACTTTTCGCCCAGCTTGTTCAGTTAACAAGGCTTCAAGCTCGGTTTTTTCATCTAGTTTATGATCCACAATAATACTATTAGGAATACTTCTGCCCTGATGACCTTGCAAATAAAACTGCCCAACAAACGTTGCTGTTAGTTCGGATAAATCAGTGTTAGCGGGTACTTTAGGAAAATAACTGCGATTGCCCAATACTTTGCCTTGACGAATAAACATTACCTGAACACAAGCTAAACCGTGCTGATACGCAATAGACATAATATCCATGTCGTCCAAACGCTCATTGGATACAAATTGTTTTTCGATAACCACACGAACCGCTTGAATTTGATCACGATAACGCGCCGCACCTTCAAAATCTAAGTCGCGGCTCGCCTGTTCCATTTTACCAATGAGGTAATCTAATACTTGCTGATCTTTTCCTTGTAAAAATAGTCGTGCTAATTCAACTTGTTGGTTATATTCCTCATCAGTCACATAACCTGGCACACAAGGTGCACAGCAACGCCCGATTTGATATTGCAAACAAGGGCGGGAACGATTGTTATAAACCGAATTTTCACATTGACGAACAGGGAATAATTTTTGCATTAACGACAAGGTTTCACGCACAGCCCCCGCATGAGGATAAGGCCCGAAATACTCACCTGCAATTTTTTTCGTTCCGCGATAAGAAGTAATGCGAGGATGGCGTTCTTTCGTCAATAAAATAAAAGGATAGGATTTATCATCTCGCAATAACACATTATAACGAGGCTGATAAAGCTTAATGAAGTTATGCTCTAGCAATAACGCTTCAGTTTCTGAAGAAGTAATCGTCGTATCGATATGATGAATTGACGACACCAAGGCTTCTGTTTTTTTGCTGCTTAAGTTTTTGCGGAAATAGCTGGAAAGTCGCTTTTTGAGATCTTTCGCTTTGCCCACATAAATAACCTGATCTTTATCGTCATACATACGATAAACACCAGGTTCATGAGAAACGTCTGAGAGAAACTTTTTAGAATCAAACATCAGTAAAAACTACGCCAAAATTGACCGCACTTTTTCTAAATCTTCAGCCGTATCTACACCAACAGCAGGCACTTCTTTAGCTAACTCCACGTGAATACGCTCACCGTACCACAATACACGGAGTTGCTCTAATTTCTCTAAGTTTTCTAATTGTGTTGGTGCCCATCGCACATATTGTTTAATAAAGCCTGAACGATAAGCATAAATACCAATATGACGAAGATACGCATCAGACAATTGCGCCTTGGAGGTATCCGCTAATTGCATAAATTGATCACGATCGTAAGGAATCACTGAGCGGGAAAAATATAAAACGTAGCCATCTTTATCCGTAACGACTTTCACAGCATTTGGGTTAAATAACTCTTCCGCTTCGTGAATTTTTACCGCAAGTGTCGCCATATTCACGTTAAACTTCGCTAAATTCTCTGCCACTTGACTCACAATAACGGGTGGAATTAACGGCTCATCCCCTTGGATGTTTACAATAATTTCATAATCAGCAATACCAAGCTTACTTACCACTTCCGCTAAACGCTCAGTACCAGAATTATGCGCTTCTGATGTCATGCAAACTTCAGCCCCAAAAGCTTTTGCGGCCTTTTCAACTTGTTCGTTATCTGTGGCAATAATGACTCGACTCGCGCCTGATTGTTGAGCTTTCTCAAAAACATGTTGAATCATGGGTTTACCGGCAATATCAGCTAAAGGTTTACCTGGTAAGCGGCTCGATGCAAAACGAGCAGGGATAATAACTGTAAATGACATAATCATTCCTTATTCTTTCAGTGTTTCGGCTTTTTCTGCCAACAATACCGGCACGCCGTTTTCAATAGGATACGCCACTTGCTCAAAAGGGCAAATGAGCCGTTGATTTTCTTGATCGTATTTCAATCTTGCCAAACATCGCGGGCAAGCGATCACGTCTAATAATCGAGGATTAAGTTTCTCACACATATTTCACTCGAATAAATTAAACCAAATGACGAATTTTTTGCCACAATTGTGGAAGTTTTTGGCCTTGATTTTCAGCCTCTACGATCTCTGCATCAACGGGAACATACCACCAATTCTCTTTAGCAAAAGCTTGGCATTTCACAGCATCCTTTTCGGTCATAAAGAGCGGTTGGTTTTCAGCGAGTTTTTCTAACAATTGTGGCTCAAAATGTTGATGATCTTGAAAAGCTTTCGTATTTTCTAAACAAATATTTAAATTTTCCAGCATCGTGAAAAAACGTTGAGGATTGCCAATTCCCGCGATGGCTGAACCTTGAGTAAATTCACTTAACAGGTGTTTTTCTGCCGTCACTAAATTAATCGCATAGTGAGGAACTAACATCATAATGGCATCAGAATAAGCATTTTTTCCGCCATTGGTAATCACAAAGTCAACATTTTTTAAACGACTTGGCAATTCACGTAAAGGCCCTGCTGGTAGCACAAAGCCGTTCCCTAAAGCGTGTTCTGCGTCCATTACGACAATTTCAATATCACGTCGCAACTTATAATGTTGTAATCCATCATCCGAAATAATCAGATCGCAATCCTGTGTTTTCAAAAGTAATTCGATAGCTTGTTGACGATTCGGTGAAATCACCACAGGCACACCTGTTCTTTTGGCAATTAAAACAGGTTCATCGCCCCCTTGAACAGGGTTTGTTTCCGGTGTGACAAGTAAAGGATAGGTTTTAGATTGGCTACCATAGCCACGAGAAATCACGCCTACACGTAATCCTTGTTTTTGTAACTCTTCAACTAGCCACACAACGACAGGCGTTTTACCATTTCCACCGACAGAAAGATTACCGACAATAATGATCGGTTTCGGGGATTTATAAGAGGATAAGATATTCAGAGAAAATAGTGCTCGGCGAATTTGGCTAATCAACCAAAATAGCAGTGAAAAAGGAAGAAGCAACCAAGCAAGCTTTGAATTAGAGTACCAAAAAGGCATTTCATTTATCCTATATTGATTTTGGGCGAACACATTGGTTCGCCCTTATTATTTTATCCGCTAAACTGCATACTGTGTAATTGTTTATACGCACCATCAAGCGCTAATAAATCTTGATGCGTACCACGTTCTTTAATTTCACCGTGTTCAATAACTAAGATTTCATCGGCATTTTCAATGGTTGATAAACGATGCGCAATCACCAATACTGTACGATCTTTTTTTAGTTCTTCTAATGCAGACTGAATTGCACGTTCAGATTCGGTATCGAGTGCAGAAGTCGCTTCATCTAAAATTAAGACAGGTGAATTACGCAATAGCGCACGAGCAATCGCTAAACGCTGACGTTGACCACCAGAAAGACTTGCGCCATTCTCACCAATAACGGTATCAAAACCTTGTGGAAGTTTCTCGATAAACTCTAGGGCATAAGCGGCTTTTGCCGCTTCAATAATTTGCTCACGTGTGTATTTATCTTCTGCTGCGTAAGCAATATTATTGGCAATCGTATCATTAAATAAATGCACTTGTTGAGAAACAACAGAACAATTCTCACGTAAATTAGATAAACGATAATCTTGAATTCTCACGCCATCTAATAAAATCTCGCCTTCGTCAATATCGTAGAAACGCGTCACTAAATTAGCAATCGTTGATTTCCCCGAACCTGAACGTCCCACTAATGCCACAGTTTTGCCTGCAGGCACATAAAAAGAGATATTATTTAAGGCTTTCTCTTCTTTACCCTCATAAGCAAAACTCACATTTTTAAATTCTAAATCACCTTTTGC
>CAKAQT010000130.1:0-4160 GCA_916720325.1 Parahaemophilus parainfluenzae | reverse complement strand
ATTTTTGCCGCGATTTGGACATTGACTGAATTCTTGCGTGGTTGGGTGTTTACCGGTTTTCCTTGGTTACAATTTGGTTATACCCAAATCGACAGTCCATTTTACGGGATTGCGCCGATCTTTGGTGTCACGGGGATGACATTCTTTACCGTTTGGGTAAGTGCGGTCATTTTTAATCTTGTTTCTTCACTATCGAAAAAACAATGGAATTTAGTCGGCGTGAATGCATTGCTATTGTTGGTTGTGGGCGGATTAAGTGCTTATGCCGGTAAGGTGAATTTTGTTCAACCCAAAGAAGATAAAGGGCTCACCGTCACACTTGCACAAGGCAATATTGAGCAAAATTTAAAATGGGATCCTGAATATCTTTATGCCACGGTAGACATCTATCAAAAACAAATTTTGGCGCATTTAGGCAAGTCTGATTTGATTATTTTGCCTGAGTCGGCATTGCCAACTTTGGAAAATGCGATTACGCCATTTTTTGAAGCGTTAGATAAGGTCGCGAAAGAGAAAAACACGGAAGTGATGATTGGTACCGTGTATCGTGATGAGCAAAGCGGTAAATTATTAAATTCCATTGTAACGGCAGGGAATCCTGATTTTCCTTATGAGTTGACGACAAAAAATCGTTATAGCAAACATCATCTCGTGCCATTTGGTGAGTACGTGCCGTTAGAAAGTTTGTTGCGTCCACTTAATTCTGTATTTAATTTGCCAATGTCTGCGTTCCAAAGTGGCGATGCGGTACAGCCGTCATTTATGGCGAAGCAACATGCTTTTGCACCGGCTATTTGTTATGAAATTATTTTTGGTGAGCAACTTCGTGAAAATCTGAAAAAAGAAACCGATTATTTGCTGACCATTTCTAATGATGCCTGGTTTGGTGATAGTATTGGCCCTTGGCAGCATTTACAAATGGCTAGAATGCGCGCGCTTGAATTAGGTAAACCATTAATTCGTGCAACGAATACAGGGATTTCAGTGTTTATTGATGCAAAAGGCAAGATTGAAGCGCAAGCGCCTCAATTTGAGGAAACCACACTGACCCATAAAATGGTGCCAACAGAAGGCAAAACGCCTTATGCAGCATTAGGTAATTTACCTATTTATGTGTTGTCATTGATTTTTGTGTTATTACGTGGCTTCACGACGTTATTAAAACGCCGCTTGAACCTTTCACAAAAATAGCAGTCAAAACGACCGCACTTTTTTAACATGAGAGAAAAATAAATTTCTTCTTATAAAACCAATGAGATTTTAATGAATAAAAATCTAATCGAAGTCAAAAACCTGACCTTTAAACGAGGTGAGCGTGTGATTTACGATAACCTGAATTTGAAAGTCCAACAGGGTAAAATTACGGCCATTATGGGGCCATCAGGGATCGGGAAAACTACGTTGCTGAAATTAATTGGTGGTCAGTTGTATCCTGAACAAGGCGAGATTTTGTTTGATGGACAAGATATTTGTCGTCTTTCAAATCGCGAGCTTTACGAAGTACGTAAACGCATGGGAATGTTATTCCAATCAGGGGCATTATTTACGGATATTTCCACGTTTGATAACGTGGCATTTCCGATTCGCGAGCATACCCGTTTGCCGGAAAGTCTAATTCGTCAAATTGTGTTGATGAAATTAGAAGCGGTGGGCTTACGCGGTGCGGCAGATTTGATGCCTTCGGAGCTTTCTGGTGGGATGGCTCGTCGTGCCGCATTAGCGCGTGCGATTGCACTTGACCCAGATTTAATCATGTTTGATGAGCCGTTTACGGGGCAAGATCCAATCAGCATGGGCGTGATCGTGAGCTTAATTAAACGCTTGAATGAAGCACTGAATTTAACCTCTATTGTGGTTTCCCATGATGTGCAGGAAGTATTAAGCATTGCGGATTATGCCTATATTATTGCGGATAAACATGTGATTGCCGAAGGAACATCAGAGCAACTGCTCGCGAGCCAAGATCCGCAAGTGGTTCAGTTCTTAAAAGGTGAAGCAGATGGTCCGGTAAAATTCCATTATCCGGCAGGTGATTATGTGGAGGAATTATTTAAATGATTGTTGATATGATTTCTTCACTTGGACGAAGCGTAATCAAATTTTTCCGCGCATTAGGTCGTTCCGGCTTTATGCTGTTTGGTGCGTTAGTGGGTAAGCCACAAATTCGTCAACATTTTCCTTTATTAGTGAAGCAGTTATACGTATTAGGTGTACAGTCTTTACTGATTATCCTGCTTTCTGGTTTATTTATTGGAATGGTGTTGGGCTTACAAGGCTATGTAGTTTTGGTTGATTTTTCTGCTGAAACGAGCCTTGGACAACTTGTGGCGCTCTCTTTATTACGTGAATTAGGCCCAGTAGTGACCGCACTTTTATTCGCGGGTCGAGCAGGTTCTGCGTTAACAGCTGAAATTGGCTTAATGAAAGCCACAGAACAACTTTCCAGCCTTGAAATGATGGCGGTTGATCCATTACGTCGAGTGATTGCACCACGCTTTTGGGCTGGGCTGATTGCGATGCCAATTCTTGCGCTTCTCTTTACCGCGATTGGTATTTGGGGCGGTGCGCTTGTCGGCGTAGATTGGAAAGGTGTCGATGCAGGTAGCTTTTGGTCTGTGATGCAAAATGCCGTCAGCTGGAGCTATGACATTCTAAACGGATTTATTAAAAGCGTATTTTTCGCCATTGCCGTGGTGTGGATTGCGTTATTCAATGGTTATGATTGTATTCCGACATCAGAAGGTATCAGTCAAGCCACAACCAGAACAGTTGTCCACGCATCACTTGTGGTTCTTGGGCTCGATTTCATCTTAACTGCCATTATGTTTGGGGCAGGCTAATAGGGTATTTTTATGCGACAAACAATTAAATATGAATTTTGGGTAGGGCTATTTTTACTACTCGGTATCGCCGCGTTAGTGTTTTTAGGCTTACGTGTAGCAAACGTACAAGGTTTTGGTGAAACAAAATCTTACACAGTGACTGCAACTTTTGACAATATTGGTGGACTAAAAGTCCGTGCACCACTTAAACTTGGTGGGGTGGTCATTGGTCGCGTATCTGACATTACGTTAGACGAAAAATCTTACTTACCAAAAGTCAGTATCGCGATTAATGAAGAATATAAAGAAATTCCGGAAAATAGTTCGTTATCGATCAAAACATCGGGATTATTGGGCGAGCAATATATCGCCTTAACGATGGGTTTTGATGATGGTGAAACCGCGATGTTAAAAAACGGTAGCCAAATTCAAGACACAAAATCCGCAATGGTATTGGAAGATTTAATCGGCCAGTTCCTTTACGGTGATAAAAAAGCCGACGGCAATGCTGACAAAGCAGAACCTGAAGCCAAATAATAATCTTTATTTAGGAGATTTATGATGAAATTTACTCAGTTTAAAAAATGGTTTAGCGTAATGGCATTTGCAGTGACTGCACTTTTTGTGACTCAAACTGTACGTGCAGAAACGAGCCCTTATGTGTTGATGCAACAAGCATCAGATAAGTTATTTGCCGATATCAAAAACAATCAGGCAAAAATTAAAAAGGATCCAAACTATTTACGTACTATCGTGCGTAATGATTTATTACCTTACGTGCAAGTAAACTATGCAGGTTCTTTAGTGTTAGGTTCATACTTTAAATCAACCACACCAGAACAACGTGAAAAATTCTTTAAAGCATTCAGCGATTTTATCGAACAAGCTTACGCGCAAGTGTTAACCGCTTACACCGATCAAAATATTCAAATTGAACCGGCTAAAGAAGTAGGCGACAAAAACCTTGTAAGCATTCGTGTAAACATCATGCAAAATGGTGGACAAGCGCCAATCAAATTAGATTTCAAATGGCGTAAAAACAGTAAAACTGGCGAATGGCAAGCTTATGACATGGTTGCAGAAGGCGTGAGCATGGTTGTCACCAAACAAAACGAATGGAGCGGTATCTTACGTCAACAAGGTATTGATGCTTTAACAGCTCAAATTCAAAAATCTGCCGCAGCACCCGTGACATTGAGCAAATAAGCGAATGACTGCGTTAAAGTGGGATTTAATCCAAAATAATGATAAGATAGCTCTCCAATTATCGGAGGAGCTATCCCGCAACACGTTGTTACCATTATGGCAGCAACGTGCTTCTTTTTTATCAGAAAAGCT
>CAKAQT010000129.1:0-4217 GCA_916720325.1 Parahaemophilus parainfluenzae | reverse complement strand
CAAGGTTATATAGTCGCCCTCTTGCATCCATTCATATTTAAAGCTGCGAAACCAACGCTCCATTGGGGCATTATCCCAACAGTTACCTCGGCGACTCATACTTTTGGATAAAGCACTTCAGCATTAATCCAATTCACCCAGGTGTTTTCCAATAATGGAATTAAGGGAGTGCTATCTTCAACAACTGTATTTAAGGCAGATAATACCTCTTCTAAAGACGAAGGTTGTTCTTGTATATAACTTAATAGCCAAAAGTCAAGTTCAGATAAGCGTTGTTGCAGAATATTAAAATCGCTATCCCGCCATATAACAGCTTGCATAGGGTTTTCATCAAATTGTTTAAAATCGCTTGATAAAAAATCGACTTCATAGCTTTTTAAATAAGCTGCATCAGATAACTGCATTACGCTATACTTATTCCACTCAAATTTTTCAGGTACTTTTGCTAAAGAAACTTCTGCAAGTAATTGAGTATTTTCAAAATCCATCAATGCCAGTATATTGGCGTCAAAACTCTCTTTTTCTTGACAAAATAAGAGAAATTCTCCAGCAATATCTTGAAAATAAGGAGAATGTGATTTTCCTTTTAATACAAAAAATTCTTTTGTCTGAGACCAACTCTCAGCAGAAACGTGTTTAGGCGCTTCAACAAAACAACGGTCAATAAAACCAAAGATGTTATTTCGAACTAAACGAGCATAAACAGCAAGGCGATTCGGAGCATAACCATTTAGAGGTTGAGCATGAGCCAATCGAACTGCTGTGGCAAGTGCTTTTTGTGTTTCAATAAGCGAAGGTTTAGGCTGCATAGGATATTACCTCTTTTTGAGCATATTTTTGCTGTAGTTGTGCAATATGTTCAACTTCAGAATAAAGTTCTGCAAATGGAGGGAAATTGAAATCACGCTCTAATAATGTTGGCGGAATGACAGGTAGTCGTTGATAGGCATATTCTAATAAATCCCACACAGTACCTTTTACTGCCTCACCGTGTGTATCAATTAATAACTCTGGTAAATAGCGATATGCCCCTTTTATTTTATTAAATGATTCTCCTTCTAAATCCTCCACAACTTGTGCGGCAGAATGTTCTTCGTCGTGTCCTGCTATATGAATGTAATTGACACGTTTCACATCTACTTGATCTAAAAAAACATAAGGATCAAGTAAACCGTGATTGACGCCATTTACATAAATATTATTCACATCTAAATGAATACCACAATCCGCTTCCTGTGCAATAGCATTTAAAAATTCTACTTCATTCATTGTGCTGGTGGGAGAGTGTAAATAATAAGAGGTGTTTTCTAATGAAATTTGTAATCCTAAAAAATCTTGCACATAGCGGATTCTCTGTGCTACGTGTTTTACAGCTTCTTCAGTAAATGGCATAGGTAATAAATCATATAAATGCCCTTCACATTCACAATAACTCAAATGTTCAGAAAAAAATGTCGAATTATATTGAGTCATTAATGCTTTAGTATTTTTTAATAACTCGCGATCAAGTGGTGCTTGCCCGCCTAATGAAAGTGATAGTCCGTGTACCGCAAGTGGATATCTTTCAGCGGCTTGATCAAATCTATAACGAGCAGCTCCTCCCATTTTTACCCAATTTTCTGGAGCAACTTCCATAAACTGAATCGCATTATTTGATGATAAATTTAAAAAATCATCAGCTAAATCTCGACGATATCCTAATCCTGCACCTTGTAACATAATTATTTACTCCTTTTAATACAACACTGGTGTAAATTTACACCAGTGTTATGTATGGCATCTAGATTAAAATACGATTATTTAGAGCCACATTTACCTTCACCACATTTACCTTCTGCAGCTTTTGGTTTGCTCGCACCACATTTACCTTCACCACATTTACCTTCTGCGGCTTTCGTTTCGTTTGCACCACATTTGCCTTCTCCGCATTTACCTTCTGCAGCTTTTGTTTTCACACATTTATCACCTACACAAGGTGTTGCAGCTTTATCTGTACTGCTTGATTTTGGCTCAGCGTGTGCAACAGTAGCTACTGTCATCGTTAATGCTCCTGCTAATGCGGCTAAAGTGGATAATTTTTTCATTTAAATCTCCTAGAATTTGATATTGAATATATAGTTAGAGGAATTTCAACCAGCTTTTAGTTGGATAAACCTTCTTAATAAGCGTGTCTAAAGAGAGTTTCCCTGCTCCCTGCGTAATTAAGATTAATAAAGTTACCACATAAATTAAGGGTAATTTATAACCATTATCACAAACGTTATAACCTGAATCGGCGTGAATGCTATACCACGCGACAGAGATTAAAATCGTTAAACTTAATGCACTAAAACGTGTTAGCACTCCAAATATCAGCAAGAATGGGAAAATTAATTCAGATCCCATTGCAACGTGCCAATTAATATCGGCTGGAATAAGATTAAATGGAAAAGGAAAACGATCTTGTATTTCAGTAAACCAATTTTGACCATTCCATTTTTCTAACCCTGCCTCTAAAAATTCCCACGCAAGAAAAAAGCGTAAAATCAATAAACTCACGCCGCTGCTGATACCTTGCATCTTACAATCTTTCATTTTTTCCTCTGATTGATTACCTATTTTATGAAACTATTTAGTTCATTATGGTAGGAAATGCTTCCTAGTTATTCTATTAGTCGGAGATAAGCCTTTTTTCTTACACTTTTTTTTCAAAAAATTGAAAATATTATTTTTTGTAAAAATGCAGATAACATTAAGGGCAAAGATTCTAATAATCTTCGTCCTTTTATCTTTTACTAATTAATGTAGTAATCAGCTAATTCAACAGTCCCCGATAGGTTGTTTCTGTTAAAACAGGCGGCAAACCTTGATTGTAACGATGTGGGCTAACAAAATTGTAATACATCACATAAGCTCTCACATCGTCCATCGCTTGCCCCAAGGTTAGATAGTCGCCCTCTTGCATCCATTCATATTTAAAGCTGCGGAACCAACGCTCCATTGGAGCATTATCCCAACAGTTACCTAGGCGACTCATACTTTGAGTTACCTGAATGAAGGTTGAGCGGAATAGCTACACCTTGAGTTTGAAAAAATGGAAAATTGATGTGAAAAATTGCGAGGTTAAAGTTAGAATTTGAGGTAAAAGAAATGCCTTTCACAATTTTCATTCGGAAAGGCATTCAAATTTATGCGGTAAATTAGTCAATTTTCGGACTTTATGCAACTGTACATAATACCGTAAAATGGCATCAGATAGTATGAAGTCTGATAGCATGATGAAATCTCAGGATATGAAAATGGATAATATGAAGTCAGAAGAAATGAAATCTGATGAAATGAAAGTAAAAGAAATGAAGAAAAAAGCAAAAAAATGGAAGCCCCGAAAATGTAATACTTTCTTCTTAAAAGAAAAACTGCGGTCAATTTGACCGCAGTTTTTGTATCAAAGTGAGATTATTGTTTACGCCATGTCGTGCCGTTAGGGCCGTCTTCTAACACAATTCCCATTGCAGTGAGTTCATTACGAGCCGCATCTGCAGCAGCCCAATCTTTAGCAGCACGCGCTTCGTTGCGTTGTTTGATGAGCGCTTCAATTTTTGCGACTTCATCATCGTCAGAGCCAGCTTGTAAGAATTTTTCTGGATCTTGTTGAAGTAAACCTAAGATACCCGCTAATTCACGTAAACGAGCAGCAAGACCATTGGCTTTTTCTGCATCTTCAGTTTTCAATTTATTGATTTCACGCGCCATTTCAAATAAGACAGAAAGGGCATTCGGTGTATTGAAATCATCATCCATTGCCTCACGGAAGGCTTCCACAAAATTTTCACCACCAAAAGCAACCGCACTTTGATCGGTGCCACGTAAAGCGGTGTACAAACGTTCTAATGCACCTTGTGCTAAATTCAGGTTTTCTTCACTGTAGTTGAGCTGGCTGCGATAGTGTGCTGTTAGTAAGAAATAACGCACCGCTTCTGCATTGTAGTGGTTTAATACATCACGAATAGTGAAGAAGTTGCCGAGAGATTTCGACATTTTTTCTTTATCCACCATAATCATACCAGAATGGATCCAATAATTTACATATTGGCCACCATGAGCACAGCAAGATTGCGCAATTTCATTTTCATGGTGTGGGAACATTAAATCAGAGCCACCGCCGTGAATATCAAAATGCTCACCAAGTTGTTTGCAGTTCATCGCTGAACATTCAATGTGCCAACCTGGACGACCTG
>CAKAQT010000128.1:0-4251 GCA_916720325.1 Parahaemophilus parainfluenzae | reverse complement strand
GATAAGTCGATATCAATACGATGTTCTGATTCAGCTTGTGAGCCTTTTAACATACGGAAAGAATGAACCATCCCTTCGATCATTGGTTTGAGCAGGATTAATAATGTCCAAATCGCTGCAATACCGATAGTACCTACACCGATAAAGCGAACTTTGGTTTTCCATTCAGCCATGGCATAACTAACAATAGAAGCATCGGTTGGCATATCACCTGTTGCGGTGAAATAAGGTACCGCGACACCCCAAGCAAGGAATGTACCGAATAACATGGCAAGACCGCCTACGATACCAATTAAGTAACCCGCACCCACTAAGGCAAGAGAGAAGCCCATTGGCAATTGGAAAATCGCTTTGCCGTTAGAGAACCATGCGCTCGCGCTATCAGACATGACACGTAATGCGTTGGTTAAGAATGCAACGGTTCCTGCAAAAATACCGCCGTAAGCAATATCTTTTACACCACTGTCGCTTTCGTCATTATTACCCGCTTTTAAGATTTCAGCAGCAGCCACACCTTCTGGGTAAGGTAAGTCACTATTCACCACCATTGCACGACGTAATGGAATGGTAAATAGTACGCCTAGGGTACCACCAGCGGCACAAATAAGCACCGTTTGCCAGAATGGGAATTCTTGCCAGTAACCCATCATTAATAGGCCAGGAAGCACGAAAATAACAGAAGATAATGTCCCCGCTGATGAAGCTTGGGTTTGCACCATGTTATTTTCTAAGATACTGGAATCCTTGAAGAATTTTAAAACAGCCATAGAGATAACGGCAGCAGGAATGGAGGACGCAAACGTCATCCCCACTTTAAGACCCAAATAAACGTTAGATGCAGTGAAGATCACTGTAATTAACGCCCCAAGGAACATCCCCCGGAAGGTCAATTCTTTTAAATTATTATGAGACATAGATTTTCCTATATATATTTTTCGAAAAATGGCGATACATTCTCAAAAAAAGAATATTTATGCAAGTTTTCTTTAAAGTTAATCGCTTGCTATTAGAAATTATTTAAATTTATTCGATTAATTTTTACGTTTTTTTAAATGATCGCGCAAAGAATAAAGTGCAGCAAGATTTCTGGCCTCATTAAATTCATCACTGACTAAAAGTGCATCAAGTTGCGATAAAGGATAATGCACGATTTCTAATGGTTCAGGCTCATCGCCTTCTAGTTTATTTGGATACAGATCTTCGCCTAATAAAACGTGCATTTTATGCCCCATAATTTGTGGATTGATTTTCATGGTACGTAAAAATGTCCATTTTTTTGCGCCGAAGCCAATTTCTTCCTGTAATTCTCGATTGGCACTTTGTTCGGGCATTTCCCCCATATCCATTCCACCTTTTACAAAGCCTAACTCATATTGTTCTGTTCCTACCGCATATTCACGAACAAGAAGTAAATCTTCGCCATCAATCGCAATCACCATCACGGAATCTCGATTGAAAGGGCGAAAACGTTCATAAGTGCGGTCAATTCCATTGGAGAATTTGAGTTCGACAGCTTGAATTTCAAACAAACGGGATTTTGCCACCGTAGAAAGGGAGAGAATGTGTGGAAGTTGTTTTTTCATGATATTAGCCCTATTATCTTGTCATTGGCTCATCATACGCAAAGTGAGAGAAATAGGAAGAGTTATGGCTGAAAATAACGAAGTACGATTAGATAAATGGCTCTGGGCAGCACGTTTTTATAAAACTCGTAGCATTGCGAAAGCGATGATTGAAGGGGGCAAAGTCCATTACAACGGTCAGCGTGCCAAAGTGAGTAAAAATGTAGAAATCGGGGCGATGATTAAACTTCGCCAAGGCAGCGATGAAAAAGAAATTGAAGTGATTGCGTTGAGCGATCAACGTCGTGGTGCGCCTGAGGCTCAACTGCTTTACCAAGAAACAGCACAGAGTGTGAAAAAACGGGAAGAAATGGCGTGGGCGAGAAAAAATAATGCACTTTCGATGCCACATCCTGATCGTCGTCCAAATAAAAAAGAACGTCGAGATTTATTGAAATTTAAACATCAAGATGAGTTTTAGAAAACAAAAGTGCGGTCAATTTTGACCGCACTTTGTGTATTAATGGTTTTTGTGGCTTGTACTGTAGAGAATTTTGTCGGTATAAGCCATCGCAATCGCTGAAATCAAGAAAGAAAAATGAATAATCACTTCCCACATAATTGTTTTTTCAGAAATTTTTGAGGCATTCACAAAGGTTTGTAATAAGTGAATAGACGAAATGCTGATAATTGACATAGAAAGTTTCACTTTCAGCACAGTTGCATTCACATGGCTCATCCATTCAGGTTGATCGGGGTGGTTTTTCGTACGAAGTTTTGAAACGAAAATCTCATAACCACCTAATGTCACCATCACCAATAAGTTCGCAATCATTACTACATCAATGAGATTGAGTACGGCGAGCATAATGGTATCTGCATCCATTTCATTAACATTGGTGATGAGATACCACAAGTTTTTCATAAACTTGTAGGCATAGATGCCTTGCACGACAATTAAACCTAAGTAAATAGGCACTTGTAACCAACGACTTGCAAAAATTGTTTTGCTTAGAAAACTGGTTTGTTCGTTATATTTTGCACATGGATCCGTGATTTCTTTTTGTTCTGTCGCCATAAAATTCCCCACAAATAAAAATTCAAATAAAAAAGCGGCAAGAAAATAGCCGCTTTTAAAGAAAAATTCAACAGGTATGCTTTATTTTACCCCATTCTCGGTAGTGATAAGGGATAGGCGCGTTAAATCCACGTCATTATTGAGCAATTCAACGTTTGGCATGCTCTTGTTAGCTTTCGCTGACAAGTCTTTAAAGCGTTCCACTTTCCCCACTAAACCTTGTTGTCCCACAAGGGCAGTGACAGTGCTGTTGTATTGATTACTCACGGTGGAAAGGGTGTTGCCCAGTTTGCTCAAGCGTTCTGCTACCAAGCAAATCTGGTTGTAAATTTCGCCTGCTTTTTCTGCGATTTCTTTCGCCTCAGCATTACCTCGTTCGATACGCCATAAATTTGCCACTGTGCGTAAAATTGGCATGAGAGTTGTGTGTGAAACCATAATGACATTTTTCTCATACCCATAATTAAACAGACTTGGGTCTAATTTTAAGGCTTCAATATAAGCGGGTTCCACAGCGATGAACATCAAGACAAAATTAGGGCTGCGCATGCCAATCAAATTGCTGTAATCCTTGCGGTGCAAGTCATCAATGTGATTTTTCAGGGCTTTAATATGCTCCCTTAGTAAACGCTCACGTTCAAATTCATCCTCAGAATTGACCGCACTTTCATAAGCATTCAATGACATTTTGCTATCAATGATAATGTTTTTTTCATCGGGCAGATTCAGCACAAAATCAGGATAGTTTCGACCGCCTTGCTCATCTTTAAAATGGGCTTGTGCACTGTAATGCACGTTCTCAATTAAACCAGCCAACTGAAGTGCACGCTCAAGTTGCACTTCTCCCCAGTTACCTAAGGTTTTCTTTTCACCTTTTAGTGCAGAGGTTAAATTATTGGCTTCTTTCGACATGTTTAAGCCAATTTCCAACACCTTTTTGATTTCCGCTTCTAAACCCGCATTGCCTTTCACCGATTCCGAATGGATTTCATTGACTCGTTTTTGAAAGCCTTCGATTTGTTCACGGAAAGGCTTCAACAAGATTTCCAATGCGGTTTGATTGGTTTGATTAAAGGATTGGCTTTTTTCTTCCAAAATACGGTTGGCCAGGTTTTGGAACTCTACGCCAAGCTGTTGTTTGGATTGCTCAATATGTTGCTGCTGTTCAGCAAAATGTTTTTCTTTTTCAGAAAGCGTGGTTTTGAGTTCCGTTAATTCCTGTGAAAGAGCGGTCAATTTTTCCTGTGTTTTTTGTTGCTCTTGCTCTTTTCGCAGCACATTTTCTTGCGCTTGTTGTAATTGACCTTGCAAGCTTTCGGCTTGTGCTGACGCGATCCCAAATCGTTCTTTTAATGCGGTGATTTGCCCGCCAATTTGATCGTGACGGAGCTGTTCCTCATCCAATTCTTTTTCCAAATATTGGATTTTTTCATCACGTTCATTAAGACGAGTTTGTAAGCCTTCTGCATGGGTTTGTGCTTTCACAGCTTGTTGTTCTAATTGATTTTTGACCGAACTTAAGGAATCAAAACGCTCAGCCAATTGATTGTAATCGCCGATGGTTTTATTGAGATCTTGTTGTAATTCTTGCGTATCTCGTTTGCTGCGGCT
>CAKAQT010000127.1:0-4259 GCA_916720325.1 Parahaemophilus parainfluenzae | reverse complement strand
ACTTAGCACCATTCGATACTTATCACCAAGTACGTGGTTTACGTTGGCCGGTTGTTGACGGTAAAGAAACCTTATGGCGTTACCGTGAAGGCTTTGACCCGTACGTTAAAGCAGGCGAAGATGTTGCGTTCTACGGTTATCCGGATAAAAAAGCAATTATCTTAGGTGTGCCTTATGAAGACCCGGCAGAATCACCAGATGAAGAATATCCATTATGGTTATGTACTGGTCGTGTACTTGAACACTGGCATACCGGTACCATGACTCGTCGTGTACCTGAACTACACCGTGCGTTCCCGAATAACTTAGTTTGGATGCACCCAGCGGATGCGAAAAAATATGGCTTACGTCATGGGGATAAAGTGAAATTAATTACACGTCGTGGTGAAATGGTTTCTTACTTAGATACCCGTGGTCGTAACAAATGTCCTCAGGGCTTAATTTACACCACCTTCTTTGATGCGGGTCAGCTTGCTAACAAATTAACATTGGATGCAACCGATCCAATTTCAGGCGAAACCGACTTCAAAAAATGTGCGGTTAAAGTGGAAAAAGCGTAGGATTTTCCTTTCGTTTCTAGTCGCTCCTCTCTTTAATGAGAAGGGAATTTAAAATAAGAGCGGTCAAATTTTGCAGCATTTTTACAAAATCAGGCCGCTTATAAAAGGAAACGCAGATGAGACTTGATCCTAACCGTCGTCAGTTTTTAAAAAATGTGACAAGAACGGCTGCCGGAGTATGTGGGGTTGGTATTATTCTTGGCTTACAGCAACAACAAGCTAAAGCTAAAGAAGGGATCGCCTTGCGTCCACCTGGTGCTTTACCGGAAAAGGATTTCTTGGCAGCTTGTACCCGTTGCGGGCAATGCGTCCAAGCCTGTCCATATGATATGTTGCATTTAGCTTCGCTGATTTCACCAATGGAAGCGGGCACACCTTATTTTATCGCTAGGGATAAACCTTGCGAAATGTGTCCGGATATTCCATGTATGAATGCTTGTCCAAGTGGCGCATTAAGTGAGGAACTTAAAGACATCAATGATGCGAGAATGGGGTTAGCCGTATTGCTAGACCATGAAACTTGTCTTAACTGGCAGGGGTTGCGTTGTGATGTGTGTTATCGCGTTTGTCCATTAGTAGATAAAGCGATTACACTTGAACGTATCCACAATGATCGTACTGGGATTCATGCAAAGCTTATTCCAACTGTTCACTCTGATGCTTGCACCGGATGCGGTAAATGCGAACAAGCTTGTGTGTTAGAAGAAGCGGCAATTAAAGTCTTACCGATGGATATCGCCAAAGGGCTACTCGGTCGCCACTATCGCTTAGGCTGGAAAGAAAAACAAAACGCCGGAAAATCCTTAATTGAGGAGCAACATCCAGATGGCTTACGTCCAGCAATGGATGCTCGTATGCCGGAAGGCTCACATGAGCCGGTTTATCAGCCAATGCAAGTTCAACCGAACCAAAAAGTTGCAACACCAAACCGTGCAACAATGGATTATGTACCAAATCCAACAACAGTTCCGGAAGCAGAGCAATTCCCAAATCTGGACTTAAACATTAAGGGGGTTAAATAATGGCTGAAAAATATACCCCGAATAAGCCTAAAGATGCAGGCTTAGAAGCTCGCCAAAAACTCGGTTGGTGGCATGCTTATCGCTTTTTAATTCTACGTCGAATCAGTCAATTAAGTATTATTTTAATGTTCTTAAGTGGCCCGATTTGGCAAGTTTGGATTCTAAAAGGCAATTACAGCTCAAGCATGCTTTTGGATACTGTGCCATTGACAGATCCATTGATTACCGCTGAAAGTTTAGCGACAGGTTACCTACCAGAAATCACAACGATTATTGGAGCCTTGGTTATCGTCGTATTCTACGCCATCGTTGCGAGCAAAGCCTTTTGTAGTTGGGTCTGTCCAATGAACATCGTGACTGATGCAGCAGCTTGGCTACGTAGAAAATTAGGTATTAGACAATCATTAAAAATTTCACGTCAACTTCGCTATGTGATTTTAGCCGTGATTTTAGTTGGTAGCGCAATAACGGGTACGCTTTTATGGGAGTGGATAAACCCTGTTGCAGCACTTGGACGCATCTTCGTCTTTGGAACAGGTGCAACGCTTTGGTTAGTAGCAGTGATTTTCCTATTTGACTTACTCGTTGCTGAACATGGTTGGTGTGGTCACCTTTGTCCAATTGGTGCAATCTATGGTGTCATTGGAGCTAAAAGCCTAATAAAAATTAATGTAATCGATCGCGATCGCTGTGACCGTTGTATGGACTGTTATAATGTTTGCCCAGAACCGCAAGTTTTAAGACTTCCTTTACACGGTGGACCTGAAGATAGCCAAATTATATTGGCAAAAGATTGTATTACTTGTGGACGCTGTATTGACGTCTGCGCAGAAAATGTATTTACATTTGGATCTCGCTTTGAGAAACAAATAAAAATTAAAAATATTTAATTATTTAATGGAGTGGATTTCATGAAAAAATCATTTATTTTCATGCTGGCTTTATGTAGTGGATTGGCATTTGCTGATGCACCACAAGTTGCAAACAGCATCGATAAAACAGCAGAAAGTCTTGCACCTGCATTTAATAATCCTTATAAAGATGTAGGCAATATTCCTGTTACTTTTCCTAACCAACCCCCACTTGTTCCACACAGCATTCGTGGCTTACAAGTAACTAAAAATGCGAATCAATGTTTAGGTTGCCACGCGCCAGATGTTGCCCCAACAACGGGTGCGCCACGTGTTCCTGAGAGTCATTTCTTAACACGTGATGGTCAAAAAACAGAAGGTACCTCACCACGTCGTTATTTCTGTTTACAATGCCACGTTCAGCAAACTAACGTAAATCCAATTATTCAAAATAAATTCGAAACCATTCGTAAAACGCAAGGTAAATAAGGAGCTAAACCATGATTAAATCAAGCATTCAAAAAGTTTGTCGTTGGTTACGCTCGCCGAGCAAAATGGCAATTGGTGGGGTGATTTTATTAACTATCATTGGTACTATTGTTGGAACTAACCTATTTAATGTCGGTATGTCAGCAACTAATACTGAACAATTCTGTTCAGATTGTCATACTAACGATGTTGTACCTGAATACCAAGCATCAATTCACTTTAGCAACCGTTCAGGTGTGAAAGCGATTTGTTCTGACTGTCACGTTCCTCATGAATTTGTGCCAAAAATGATTCGTAAAATGCAGGCTTCTACTGAAGTATTAGCATACTATACGGGTAAAGTTGATACTAAAGAGAAATTTGAAAAACATCGTTTAGAAATGGCTGAACGCGAATGGGCGCGTATGAAAGCGAATAACTCACAAGAGTGTCGTAACTGCCATAACTTTAATGATATGGATTACTCACAACAAAAAACTGTGGCACAACAAATGCACGCACTTGCACAGGAACAAAACAAAACCTGTATCGACTGTCACAAAGGGATTGCACACCATCTTCCAGATATGTCAAAAGTACAACAAACTTTTATTCCTGCTGATATGTTAAAAACAGATGAAAAACCAACTGATAACAAAGAAGCAAAATAATTTTATAAATTAACAATAACAAATCGGCACCCATTGAGTGCCGATTTTATTTTTATTTCTTAAGGAAAGATTTATCTAATAATACTCTTAACGGTTGCATATCACTGTTTCCCATAATAACCAAACTCGGGTCTGAGCGTAAACAGCTACCACCATAATGCCCCCCTACAGTGAAAGTACAAACCTGAACATATTGGTCTTCCACTTTTGGTAAACACCACAGTTGTTGATAAATACTTTCCTGCTTATCAAATCGACCGTCTGTGCTATCAAGTACAGATTTGCACTCACCAATGAGTTTCACATTATCACCTCGACGGCCTGCAATTGGTTTTTGTGCATAACCATTTTTAACCAACTCTGGTGTCAGTTCAAATCCTGCTTCAAGTAAATAACGATGATTCGGGAATAATGACCATAATACAGGTAAGATCGCTTTATTACTTGGAATAGCTGTCCAAAGCGGCTCATAGACTAAGACTTCTGGACGAAGTAGAACGTCAATTAACCGTACTTTATCTTCCGGATAGCCCGTGCGAATTGGTGGAGCCACTTCCATGCCTGTCGCATCTTCACGAAGTTGCTCCAACATGGTTTCCCAAGCCCATGTTTTCCACACCGTTTTTATCTGATTATCTTCATCATCAATTAAACGACCACGACTATCCCAATGTAATCCCTCTGTGC
>CAKAQT010000126.1:0-4263 GCA_916720325.1 Parahaemophilus parainfluenzae | reverse complement strand
CAGGTCGTCCAGGTTGGCACATTGAATGTTCAGCGATGAACTGCAAACAACTTGGCGAACATTTTGATATTCACGGCGGTGGTTCTGATTTAATGTTCCCACACCACGAAAATGAAATCGCACAATCTTGCTGTGCTCACGGTGGTCAATATGTGAATTATTGGATCCATTCTGGCATGATCATGGTAGATAAAGAAAAAATGTCGAAATCCCTCGGCAACTTCTTCACTATTCGTGATGTATTAAACCACTACAATGCAGAAGCGGTGCGTTATTTCTTACTAACAGCACACTATCGCAGCCAGCTCAACTACAGTGAAGAAAACCTGAATTTAGCACAAGGTGCATTAGAACGTTTGTACACCGCTTTACGTGGCACCGATCAAAGTGCGGTTGCTTTTGGTGGTGAAAATTTTGTGGAAGCCTTCCGTGAGGCAATGGATGATGATTTCAATACACCGAATGCCCTTTCTGTCTTATTTGAAATGGCGCGTGAAATCAATAAATTGAAAACTGAAGATGCAGAAAAAGCCAATGGTCTTGCTGCTCGTTTACGTGAATTAGCGGGTATCTTAGGTTTACTTCAACAAGATCCAGAAAAATTCTTACAAGCTGGTTCTGACGATGATGAAGTCGCAAAAATTGAAGCGCTTATCAAACAACGAAACGAAGCCCGTGCCGCTAAAGATTGGACTGCAGCAGATGCGGCACGTAATGAACTTACGGCAATGGGTATCGTGTTAGAAGATGGCGCCAACGGCACGACGTGGCGTAAACAATAATCTCGCAATTTTTCACATCAATTTTCCATTTTTTCAAACTCAAGGTGTAGCTATTCCGCTCAACCTTCATTCAGGTAACTCAAAGTATGAGTCGCCTAGGTAACTGTTGGGATAATGCTCCAATGGAGCGTTGGTTCCGCAGCTTTAAATATGAATGGATGCAAGAGGGCGACTATATAACCTTGGGGCAAGCGATGGACGATGATTTCAATACGCCGAACGCTCTTTCTGTCTTATTTGAAATGGCTCGTGAAATCAATAAATTGAAAACTGAAGATACAGAAAAAGCCAATGGTCTTGCTGCTCGTTTACGTGAATTAGCGGGTATCTTAGGTTTACTTCAACAAGATCCAGAAAAATTCTTACAAGCTGGCTCTGACGATGATGAAGTCGCAAAAATTGAAGCGCTCATCAAACAACGCAACGAAGCGCGTGCTGCTAAAGATTGGGCTGCTGCAGATGCGGCTCGTAATGAACTCACTGCAATGGGAATTGTGTTAGAAGACGGCCCTAACGGCACGACATGGCGTAAACAATAATCTCACTTTGATACAAAAACTGCGGTCAAATTGACCGCAGTTTTTCTTTTAAGAAGAAAGCATTACATTTTCGGTTTTTCCATTGTTTTTGCTTTTTTCTTCATTTCTTTTGCTTTCATTTCTTTTGTTTTCATATCATCAGATTTCATTCCTTCTGATTTCATATTATCCATTTTCATGTCGTGAGATTTCATATCATGAGATTTCATCATCCCATCAGATGCCATTTTGTCATTTTGCATTGGCATAGCGTCTTTTGTCATCGGCATGGAATCTTTTGTCATCGGCATGGAATCTTTTGCCATCGACATTTCATTAGATTTCATATCGGTCGCATAAAGACTGGTTGCGAAGAAAAGTGCAGCAATAGCAGTAAAGGTTGTTTTTGAAGTAATATTTTTCATTTTGAATCTTCCTTAATTTGTGAATAATTAGCATTGGATGGAAAGGTTTCCCCTTTCATTATGATTAGACGAATGAGAAATCTATTTCTTACACTTTTTTCAAGGAAAAAATATGGAAACTGGAATTTCCAATAAAGACTTGGCTCAAATTAGAGAGCAAATGCTGAAATTTGCCACATTACAGGTGGGCGATTCTGTATTAGCTGAAGATTTGGTGCAAGAGAGTTTTTTAAGTGCATTTAACCATCTTGAGCAATTTAAACGACAAGCGGCATTTAAGACCTGGGTCTTTGCTATCTTAAAAAATAAAATCATTGATTTTCTTCGCCAGAAAGGCAAATTAGTGCTAGAAACCGAAATTGAAGATGAAGAACAAACCAATCATTTCTTTGATGAAGGGGGACACTGGAAAGCTGAACATTCTCCACTCGATCTCGAACTGAGCGAAAGTGCGGTCTATTCTGAAGAATTCTGGCTGATTTTTGAAACTTGCTTAACTTGCCTGCCAGCCAAACAAGCCAAGATTTTTATGATGAGAGAGTTTTTGGAATTATCTTCCGAAGAAATTTGCCAAGAAAATCAACTAAGCATAAGTAACTTGCACACGACACTCTATCGTGCTCGCTTACAACTTCAAAACTGCTTATCTCATAAACTTTAAGGAGTGATTTTATGAAATGTCGCCAAGCGACTCGACTCATTTCAGATGCGCAAGAACGCTCATTAATGACTAAAGAAAAAATTGGGCTCAATTTGCATCTTGCCATCTGTACACATTGCCGTAAATTTCAACGAAATTGTGGCACATTGAGAAAATTAATGAAGGATTTCAAAGGATAAAAAAGCGGAAGAGAACTTCCGCTTATTACTCTATTACTTCGCCATTAACGCTGTTGCACGTGAAATCACTTCTTTGACTTCATCATCCGTCAATTTACCTTCTTTCACAAATTGCACCTTGCCGGTTTTATCAAGCAAAATAATCACGCTGTCTTTTTCACGTAATCCCCATGCATTTTTGACCGCACTTTTATCATCTAAAATCACTTGGCTATGGGCATTTTCTTTTTTGCCTTTTTCTGCACTACTTTTCACAAACATGCCTGTGCCCACAACGGCATCATCAGCGTTGATAATCGTCGTGGTTTGATATTTAGCTTGGTTAAAATGAGCAGCTTTGATGGCTTCGATCATCGCTTGATTTTTCTCTTTCGCTGCACTTCTGCCCGCAATATGTTGAATCACACGAACTTGGCCAGGTAATGCCGTTGAGCTCCAGGATTTATACGCCACATCATTGCCATTTAAAGTGATTTCGCCCTTATCCGAAACCGTTACATTGGCTAAAAGTTGGTTAGGTTGGATATTGTGCGCGAATGCATTGACTGAGATTAAACTGCCCATCACTGCACTCAAAAGCATGATTTTTTTCATAAATACCTCATAAATTCCGTGAAATTGCCCATTTTTTGGCGAATAGTCACTTTTTTGTTATACTCCGTGCGCATTATACTTTGCTTAAATCAGATAAAGAAGGAAAAAGAAATGGATCAAATGCCAGCTTGCCCAAAATGTAAAGGCGAATATGTTTATCATGATTCTGTGAATTTTGTTTGCCCTGATTGTGGTAATGAATGGAATGGTAACGAAGCAGTTGAAGCCGATGAAGATCAACTGATTGTTAAAGACAGCAACGGTAATTTATTAGCCGATGGTGATGATGTGCTTTTAATTAAAGATTTAAAATTAAAAGGTTCATCTGAAGTGTTGAAGAAAGGCACGAAATTCAAAAATATCCGTTTAGTTAACGGAGATCACAACGTCGATTGTGGCAAAATCATGTTGAAATCAGAGTTCTTGAAAAAAGCTTAAGAATTCCCTATAAAAAGAGCGGTCGATTTTAACGTTGTTTTAAATCGACCGCTCTTTTTTATTTTCATTATACCTTCGCAGGTTTCACAATTTCACTTGGATAACAACCAAGCACTTTCAGATAATTACTGAATTGCTTAAGCTCCTCCAAGGCAATTTGGGTATCTGGATGATGAATGTTTCCTTCAATCTCCAAATAGAACATTTCTTCCCAAGGTTTGCCATAAATAGGACGAGATTCAAGCTTGGTCATATTAATACCGTGCTTTTTAAACACAAGTAAAGCATCCACTAGAGAACCCGCTTGTTGCGATGTTGTCATCAACAATAAAGTTTTCGTATGAATTTGTGGTGAAACTTCACGAGCTTGTTTGGCTACCACAATAAAACGAGTAATGTTGTTTTCTTGGTTAGCAATATTATGTTTTAACACATGTAAGCCGTAAAGCTTGCCGCCATCTTCATTACCTAATGCCGCAATATTCGGTTTATTCAAACTTGCTACGAGCTGCATTGCATGAGAGCTACTTTCGCAGTACTCAATATGCACACGCTCAAGACTTTGAATAAATTGACTACACTGCTGGATCACCTGTGGATGGCTATAAAGTGTATCAATTTTGCTTAAATCATCCTGCTCATTCACTAAAACACAGTGCTTGATAG
>CAKAQT010000125.1:0-4303 GCA_916720325.1 Parahaemophilus parainfluenzae | reverse complement strand
GAAACGACTTCAACATGATATGCCACATTGAGTTCATCTAAAATTTGAGTGGCTTCTTGCATGGTGGCCCAATCGCTTTTTGAGCCCATAACAATAGCAATTTGTGCGGTATTTGACATATTTTTAAAAAATTATCTGATAAAAAACGATGCGTAGAATAGCACATTTACTCACTTTTAAGCAAACGTTTGCCATACGGTAAAGACTGAAAATTCCATTGCAAGTTTTGTCATAAAATTTTATCCTAATAGGAGTTTTTTTCTTAGAAATAGAGCAGATTATGTTAGCTAAAGCGAAATATAGAAAAGATTACAAACAACCTGATTTTACAGTTACGGATATTTTCCTTGATTTTCAATTAGATCCTAACCATACCGTTGTCACTGCAAAAACAACTTTCCAACGTTTAAACGACGAAGCAACACACCTACGATTAGATGGTCATGGTTTCCAATTTGCTTCTATCAAATTTAATGGCGAAGATTTTAAACATTATCATCAAGACCACGAAAGTTTAACGTTAGATTTAACCAATCAAAGTGCGGTCAATTTTGAACTTGAAATTGTGACGAATCTAGAGCCTGCACAAAACACCTCTTTACAAGGGCTTTATCAATCAGGTGAAGGCATTTGTACTCAATGCGAAGCAGAAGGTTTCCGTCAAATTACCTATATGCTTGATCGTCCTGATGTATTAGCTCGCTATACAACCAAAATTACCGCTGATAAAACTAAATATCCTTACTTGCTTTCTAATGGTAACCGCATTGCAAGTGGTGAATTAGAGGATGGTCGTCATTGGGTTGAATGGAATGACCCATTCCCGAAACCAAGCTATTTATTCGCTTTAGTAGCAGGTGATTTTGATTTATTACAAGATACCTTTACCACAAAAAGTGGTCGTGAAGTGGCTTTAGAGCTTTATGTTGATCGTGGCAATCTTGATCGTGCCTCTTGGGCAATGGAAAGTCTGAAAAAAGCGATGAAATGGGATGAAGAGCGTTTCAATTTAGAATACGACTTAGATATTTACATGATTGTTGCTGTGGACTTCTTCAATATGGGCGCCATGGAAAATAAAGGGTTGAATATTTTTAACTCTAAATTTGTGTTGGCCAATCCACAAACGGCAACCGATGATGATTACCTTGCCATTGAAAGTGTGATTGCGCACGAATACTTCCATAACTGGACAGGAAACCGTGTGACTTGCCGTGATTGGTTCCAATTAAGTTTGAAAGAAGGTTTAACAGTTTTCCGTGATCAAGAATTTTCATCTGATACAGGCTCTCGTGCCGTTAATCGCATTAATAACGTGAAATTCTTACGTACGGTGCAATTTGCCGAAGATGCAAGCCCAATGTCACACCCAATTCGCCCTGAAAAAGTCATTGAAATGAATAACTTCTATACCGTGACTGTATATGAAAAAGGGGCTGAAGTGATTCGTATGTTGCACACCTTATTAGGTGAACAAGGTTTCCAAAAAGGGATGCAACTTTATATCGCAGAAAATGATGGTAAAGCCGCAACTTGTGAAGATTTTGTTTCCGCAATGGAACGTGCAAATGACGTTGATTTAGCACAATTCCGTCGTTGGTATAGCCAATCAGGTACGCCAGAATTATTGATTAGTGATGCCTATGACGAACAAACTCATACTTATCGTTTAACGGTTTCACAATCTACGCCACCAACAGCGGACCAAATGGAAAAAGTAAACTTACATATTCCATTGAAAATTGCACTTTATGATGCCAAAGGCACCAAACAAATGTTACAGCATAACGGTGAATTGTTAAGCGATGTGTTAAATGTGACAGAAAAAGACCAAGTGTTTGAGTTCCATGGCATTTATGGTCGTCCAATTCCTGCGTTATTATGTGATTTCTCTGCACCGGTGAAACTGGATTATGATTACACCACAGAGCAGTTATTAGGTTTGCTTAAATTCGCTGATAACCAATTTGCTCGTTGGGATGCAGCACAAATGCTGTTTACTCAAGAATTGCGTCGTAATGTGGCTCATTTCCAACAAGGTGAAGCCTTTGAAATTTCACCTGATGTTTTGACCGCACTTGCGCATGTATTGGAAAATTATGAACAAGATATTGAATTAGCCACATTAATTCTAACCTTGCCAAAAGACATTGAGTTTGCAGAAAGCTTTAAAACGATTGATCCAGATGGCATTGCAGCCGCAAGAGAATTTATGTTGGTGCAAATTGCAGAATACTTGAAAGAAGATTTATTGCGTATTTACACCCATATTCGTCTTGAAGATTATCAAGTGACTCAAAAAGATATTGCCTTACGAGCAATGCGTAATCTTTGTTTAAGTTATTTGGCTTACACCAATCTTGGTAATAATGTAGTCCAAAAACATTATAATAATGCCAATAATATGACAGATACGTTGGCGGCATTAAATATGGCAACCAAAGCGGCATTACCTTGTCGTGATACCTTGTTAGCGGATTTTGAACAAAAATGGCAACATGATGGCTTAGTCATGGATAAATGGTTTGCTTTACAAGCAACTCGTCCTGATGAAAACGTATTGGAAATTGTACAAGTATTAATGGATCACCCAAGCTTTAACTTCAACAATCCAAACCGTTTACGTTCATTAGTGGGTAGCTTTGCAAATCACAACTTAAAAGCTTTCCATCATATTAGTGGCTCAGGCTATCGTTTCTTAACAGATGTTTTAATTCGTTTAAATGAAACAAATCCACAAGTGGCTGCGCGTTTAATTGAGCCATTAATTCGTTTCTCACGTTTTGATGCACAACGTCAAACGTTAATGAAACGTGCCTTAGAACGATTAAGTGCTGTTGAAGATCTCTCAAAAGATTTATTTGAGAAGATTGAAAAAGCCTTGCAATAAAACAAAAAGTGCGGTTAATTTTGACCGCACTTTCCATTTACAGTGAACTATCCTGAGAGATAAACGAGTATGTATTCTTTGATCCGTAAAGCCATCTTTTCCCTTGATCCTGAAACCGCCCATGATTTAGTGATTAAATCATTGCATTTAGCGGGTAAATCACCTTGCCAATTTTTATTAAAGCGGCTTTTGGCTTGTCCACAAGGTACGCCTAAGCAAGTGATGGGCATTACCTTTAAAAATCCTATTGGGTTAGCAGCGGGCGCAGATAAAAATGCCGAAGCCATTGATGGATTTGGTGCGATGGGATTTGGTTTTATTGAAGTAGGAACGGTTACGCCTTTAGCGCAAGAGGGAAATGCGAAACCTCGTCAATTCCGTTTAGTGGAAGCGGAAGGGATTATTAACCGTAATGGATTCAATAATTATGGCATTGATTATGCGATTGAGAATGTTAAAAAGGCAAAATTTGATGGCGTAATTGGGATTAATATTGGCAAAAATAAAGTCACACCGCTTGAAAAGGGTAAAGATGATTACCTATTTTGCTTAAACAAAGCTTATAACTATGCGGATTATATTACGGTAAATATTTCATCACCGAACACACCGGATTTACGCCAATTACAGTATGGTGATTACTTTGATGATTTATTGCAAAGTATAAAGCAACGCCAAAAAGTATTAGCTGAGCAATATAATAAATATGTGCCGATTGCAGTAAAAATTGCACCTGATTTATCTGAGAGCGAGCTCGTTCAAATTGCAGATACGTTACTTCGTCATCAAATGGACGGGGTAATTGCGACTAACACGACGATTTCACGCGACAACGTCACAGGTTTAAAAAATGCGGAACAACAAGGTGGCTTAAGTGGAAAACCGTTACAGAAGAAAAGTACAGAAATTATTAGAAAATTGCATCAAGAGCTGAAAGGGCAAATTCCGATTATTGGGAGTGGTGGTATTGATGGTGTACAAAACGCACAAGAGAAGATTGAAGCGGGTGCTGAATTGTTACAAGTTTATTCAGGTTTGATTTATCACGGTCCAAGCTTAGTTAAAGAATTAGTGAAAGCGATTAAATAAATGACAAAAAAATATGATTTACATTGCCATAGTACGGCTTCAGATGGTGTTTTAACGCCTACAGAGCTTGTGCAACGAGCTCATGAAAAAGGGGTCAATGTGCTTGCTTTATGTGATCACGACACCGTGATGGGCATTGATGAAGCTAAACTCGAAGCAGATAAATTAGGTATTGAGCTAATTAATGGCGTGGAAATTTCAACGAATTGGGAAGGTCGTGGCATCCATATTGTTGGATTAAATTTTGATAAAACACATCCTAAAATGACCGCACTTTTAGCCGAACAAAAATCACTGAGAGAAAAAAGAGCGGTTGAAATTGGC
>CAKAQT010000124.1:0-4309 GCA_916720325.1 Parahaemophilus parainfluenzae | reverse complement strand
GTGGCATATCGCGGTATGGCAGATGCCTTTGCGGGCGTGGTAATGCTTTTAGTGGCGGCAGGTGTATTTGCACAAAGTTTAAGTACAATCGGCTTTATCACTAATTTAATCGACTCTGCACAAACCTTCGGCGGTTCAGCATTCTTTATGATGTTAGTGCTTGCGGTGATTACCATTTTAGCCACCATGGCGACAGGTTCAGGTAATGCGGCGTTCTATGCTTTTGCAGAGTTAATTCCAAAATTAGCCACTCAAATGGGTGTTAACCCAGCGTTCTTAACCATTCCAATGTTACAAGCCTCTAACTTAGGTCGTGGGTTATCGCCGGTTTCTGGCGTGGTTGTAGCGGTATCTGGTATGGGAAAAATCTCACCATTTGAAATCGTAAAACGTATGTCTGTCCCAATGTTGGTTGGTTTTATTTGTGTGATTATCGGCACAGAAATCTTTGTTTCCGTTGCCGCCTAGATTGATAGGTAAAAAAGAAGGGCTGATAGTGAATATCAGCCCTTTTGTTTTGAGTTAAGTGCGGTCAATTTTCTCGCTGTTTTTGATTTTATGCATTTGATGATTTTCAAAGGCTTTCACCAAATTGGCGACTTTTTCCCCTTCCGGTAAAACCAAATCTTGTGCGATATCATTAAGCGGCACAATCACAAATTCGCGGTTTTTCATATCGTAATGAGGCACCGTTAAGCGTTCATTTTGAATGATTTGATCGCCGTAAAGCAGAATATCCAAATCCAGTGTACGCTCACCCCAACGACGTAAACGTACGCGACCTTGTTCATTTTCAATGCGTTGCAATTCATCGAGCAAGGCTAAAGGTGGGCGAGTGGTTTCGATCATTGCCACTGCGTTCACATAATCAGGTTGATCTTGCGGGCCTAATGGTTTGCTTTGATAAAATCCGCTGACCGATTTTAATTCGGTATTAGGTAGCGCAGAAATTGCCTCTAATGCCGAATTTAATTGTTCTGTCGGCGTATTTAAATTGCTGCCAAGGGCGATATACACTTGAACCATTAGTTAGCTGCCTTAGGTTTACGTCTGCGGTAATATTTTTTCTTCGGTGTAGGATGCAATTTTTGTTGCTCTTGAACCAACTGGCGACGTTGTTCTTGATTGCTCAGTTGGTACTCATGCCACCATTTTGCGAGTTCAACAGTTTCGCCGCCTTCCACTTCAGCACGCATTGCCAATAAATCAAAGGCTGCACGGAATTTTTGATGTTCCATGGTGCGAGCAGGGTGAGAACCGGTACGTTTAAGCAGTTGTAATTGCAACATCCAAATATCACGAATGACAGAGGTGTGACGACGAGGTGCGGCTAATGAACGGCATAATTGATCAAGCACTTCATTGCTTGCAAGGGCATAAGCATCATGATTGTTTAACCCCCCTTCATTTTTTAGTACATCCACTTTTTCGCGCAATGGATACCAGAAGAATGCTGCAAATAAGAAGGCTGGATTAATACGCAATTTATCGGCAATACGTTCATCAGTTGAATTTAACGAAGTTAAAATCATGCGCTCCGCAAGGCTGTCTTCTTTTTCGGTAAAATAAGGCGTTAAACTTGGGAAAAGCTGTTCAAATAAGCCATATTGACGAAGTAATTTATAGGTTTTTACGCCATTGCCAGACTGCAATAATTTTAAGCTTTCATCGAATAAACGCGCCGGTGGAATATTTTTCAGCAATGGTGCAAGCTCACGAATTGGCTGTTCACTTGGTTTTTCCAAGAACATATCCAATTTCGCCATAAAGCGCACAGAGCGTAGCATACGCACAGGATCTTCTTGATAACGAGTCACCGGATCGCCAATCAGACGTAATTTCCCGTTTTTCAGGTCATCAATTCCGTTGAAGTAATCACGCAACGTATTATCTTGCGGATTGTAGTAAAGGGCATTTACAGTGAAATCACGGCGTTCGGCATCTTGTTCAATGGTGCCATACACGTTATCACGCAGTAACATTCCTTCATCGCTTTGTTTGGCTTGATTTTCGCTGCGCGCATCCGAATGGCTAGCACGGAATGTGGCCACTTCGATCACATCGCGTCCAAACATAATATGCGCAAGGCGGAAACGACGACCGACTAAACGGCACTGACGTTGGAATACCGCTTGAATTTGGTCGGGACGTGCATTGGTTGCCACATCAAAATCTTTTGGATGTTTACCCAACAATAAATCACGCAAACAACCACCAACAATATAAGCGTCATAACCTTGACGTTGCAATTTTTCTACCACAGTGATGGCATTACGGCTAAACATACGTGGATTAATGCCGAAATGAGAGGCTTTCACGCTATGTTTGTCGTAACGAGATGCTTGTGTGTTGGTTTTTTTATGGTGAGAAGAGGACGGGGCGATCTTGGGTTGTGAACGCTCTGTTTTTGAAACGTTAGATTTTTTGGTTTTGGGCGCCGTTTTTGGAACGGGCGAATTTATATTGGTTTCGGTTTCTTTTTTAGTTTTTTTACCAAATAAATTTTTTATATAAGTAAGAATAATTTACTCCATTCTCTATGTTCAATACGCATTTGATAAAAACACGAAAAGTGCGGTTGTTTTTGACCGCACTTTTTTGTTGGGTTATTTAAATAAATTAACCTGCGACTTGTTTTTCACGAATTTCAGCAAGAGTTTTGCAATCGATACAAAGATCAGCTGTAGGGCGTGCTTCTAAACGACGGATGCCAATTTCTTCGCCACAAGAATCGCAATAACCGAAATCATCGGTATCTAATTTTTTCAATGTGTATTCAATCTTTTTCATTAATTTACGTTCACGATCGCGGTTACGTAATTCAAGACTGAATTCTTCTTCTTGCGTCGCACGGTCAGCCGGATCAGGGAAGTTTGATGCTTCATCTTGCATGTGAGCAACTGTTCTTGATGCTTCTTCCACAATTTGCTCGTGCCACGCAGTTAAAATTTTTCTGAAATGAAGAATTTGATCTTCATTCATATATTCTTCACCTTTTTTAGGTTGATAAGGCTTAACACCAGCCAAATCCAGCAAACTTAGAGAGGCCTTAGACATAGATAACTCCTAATTATGTTACAGACTTTTTATGACATCCTGTCTTGTTTTAGTTTGTTCAGAGCAACTAAAAATAGCTGACATTAGAACCCTGTTATTTTAAGGGCGATATAAATAGCAGAACTTCACCTATTTAGCAAATAAATTTAGTCTAGAAATTTCAAATTTGCGATCGTGATCGCAAAAAACGACATATTCATTTGCGTATCTACAAGCTTAAGGTTAGCTTGCCTTATTTTTCGCTATAAATAACACTTAAAATGAAAATCACGCTATTTCAACTGTGCATGATGTTTATTGTTTCTGCCTTATCCTTGCTTGTAGTACCTGATTTTTTACTGTTTACCTGGCAACGAGCAGGGCTGGGCATTTTATTGCTGGTTATGACCACACTTTGTTCCCATTGGTTCAATTATTTTAAAGCTAGAAATTTTTGCATGAGCGGTATCTTGTTTTTGCTTACTTTGGCTTATGCGCATTCACCTGCTTTATCGTTATTGGGACAAGCAGAGAAAATTTCAAGTTTACCAAATAAAATCACCTTAGATCTTTATATCTCAGAAATTCTTCATCAACAAGATTATCAAACGTTGGTTGCAAGAACGTCATTATTTGATGGGAAAGAACAACAGATTTTTATTAATTGGAAAGCGCCGGAAAAGCCACAAGTAGGTGAAATTTGGCGGGCTGATGTAAAACTTCGACCTATTTCTGCAAGACTTAATCATGGGGGATTTGATCGACAGCAATGGTATTTTTCCAAAAGGATTATTGCCGTTGGAAATGTGAAAAGTGCGGTCAAAATGAGCGAAGATTTTTCTTACCGCACACATTTTCTACAGACTAGCCTCAATCAGACAGAGGGGCTTTCTTTGCAAGGCTTGCTTATTGCATTGGCATTTGGTGAGCGGGCTTGGTTAGATAATAAAACATGGCTGATTTACCAACAAACGAATACGGCACATTTGATTGCCATTTCAGGGCTCCATATTGGTTTAGCAATGGGAATAGGCTTTTTCTTTGCTCGATTCTTGCAACTCGCACTGCCTACACGCTTTATTTCACCCTGGTTTCCACTTTGCTTTGGTGTGTTGATTGCTTTAGGTTATGCCTATTTAGCCGGATTTAGTTTACCGACCTTCCGTGCAATGATGGCATTGCTTTTTATTGCAATCCTTCAATTTTCGCGACGATATTACACGCCTTCGAAAATGCTTTGTTTGGTCGTGGCATTTCTGCTTTTTTGTGATCC
>CAKAQT010000123.1:0-4322 GCA_916720325.1 Parahaemophilus parainfluenzae | reverse complement strand
CGGACGCAAATTTTTATTTAAAAAACAATGTGATGCACTGGTTGATTTCTTAAATACTCATCAAACCTGGATTCCACTTTTTCAACAAAATCCATATCGTTTTAATGCATTGCTCGCAACCTATTGCGACAAACGTTTTTCTGCAACCGATCGACTCAATGCCATTACCAATAATCTGCTAATGCTTGAAGAAAAAATGGGCGTAGAATTTTGTAAAAAACTACTCCAAGAAAAATCCCTTTTATTAGCACAATTAACGGATCAACTTGGTATTTATTTCAACATCAACCAGATTGACCCTTTTGAAGGTTATTTTTCCATTAACTTAAAAGACAATGATGGGCGTAGCATTTATGATGCTTCTTTCACCTTTTTAAAGCCAAATAAATTACTCATTGCCTCAATTCAAGGTCCTTCTTATGAAGAGGCGCAAGAAGCTGTGAAACAAGCCACAAAAGAATTACACGGTGTTCGTCCAATGTTTATGTTGATGAATGTTTTCCGCTTGTTAGCTGAAAAATGGCAATGTGAATTAATCGGTATCCCTCACACTTCACAAGGTAAATACCGTTTATCTGCGCGCAGTAAAATCCTATTCAACTACGATGAATTCTGGCAAGAAAACCAAGGGCAATTAACTGGTCAATATTGGCAATTACCGCTTGAAATCGCCCGCAAACCACTGGAAGAAATCGCCAGCAAAAAACGTTCCATGTACCGAAAACGTTATGAAATGTTGGATGAAATGTCCAAGGATATTTCAAATTTTGAAAGTAAACACGGTTAATTCCGTGTTTCTTTTTAGACTAAGTACAAATAAATATAAAAACAATCATCTATCAATATCGAATACCACATATAAAAAGTTGTAATACATCTTTAAAAAGCTTTTGCTCCCTTCCTTTATAGTTGGATTGGAGGCTGGCAGAATTTAATATTTCATCTATTTTCTGAATAAAGAGATCAATTAACATGGTAGGGAAATCATCACGAATAATCTTGCGTTTTTGTAAAGTACCAAAAAAATAATGCATGTATTGATACTTCTCTTCCTCCATTTCTTTAAAAAACTCCCGTAATTCTCTATCCTGCTCATGATGTAAATCATGTAAGACTGGTACTGAGTATAACGTTTCCATAGAATCTTGCTGCATTGATAAAATTTTTGTAATAATTTGACTTAGATCTGATTGACTATCTAGCAAATTATCAAAATCTTCTCGCATCTTATTTTTCTGTTCTTCAAAGATACACTTCACAAGTGCCTGCTTAGTAGGAAAATATTTATAAAACGTTACTCTACTTACATCTGCTACCCGACAAATTTCTGCTACAGAGGTTAATACCCAGCCTTGTTCATAAAACAATTTAGTCGCAATCTGTTTTAGTAAAACATCTTTTTTCATAACCAACTCCTTAAGTAGCAATAACATAGTCTAAAGTATTAAATTGTCAAAGACTTCATTTGAGAAAAATTATTATTTACTTTCTCATGATAACTATGTTAAGTTTACACTATTAATTCTTAATAGTAAAAAGTGTAAACCATAATTAAAAATTAATAATAGGAGAACCAATGAAAAAACTAACCCCACAATTAAGTTTAATTAGTCTTTGTATACTGAATATTTATTCTCTTTCTGCCTACGCTGAAAATAATACAATAACGTTGGATGAAATTACTGTGGTAGGTAAAAAATTTGAGCGAAATCAGTCCTCAACTGGTTCAAGTACCTCAGTGGTAACAACCGATCAACTCAAACGAGAAGCCAATTTACTGTCTGCTACCCAATTATTAAAACGCGATGTGAATATTTTAGACACCGGTTTAGGCAATGATTTACCCTCTGTACGTGGCATTGACGGTTCCGGTCCAGCAGTAGGTGCGGTAGCATTTTTTGCCGGTTCACGTCCACGTTTAAATATGCAAATTGATGGCAGAACTTCCAGCTATAACGAACTGGCGTTCGGTACAAAATCCCTCTGGGATATGAAACAGGTAGAAATCTATCGTGGGGCGCAAAGCTATGCCCAAGGGCGTAACGCCATTGCCGGTGCGGTGGTCATGACCAGCAATGATCCAACGCAAGAATGGGAAGGTGCTGCGAAATTAAATATGGGGAATCATCGATTGGCACAAACGGCGGCCCTGATTTCAGGTCCGGTGGTGAAAGACGAATTAGCGTTTCGTTTAAGCGTAGATCATCAACAACGAGAAACTTCTGTGGATTTACCGCATTATGATCCCGTTGGTAACCCACGTTGGTTTAAAGCCACCAACACCCGCGCCAAATTACTGTGGACGCCGTCTGCGTTGCCGGATCTCTATAGCCGTTTAACATTTAATCATTTAAACGCAAGAGCGCCACAAAGTGAAACGGAATTACAATCTCATTCACCACGTTACACGCCGGAACGCCCGGTATTCCAAACTCGCTCTGCCAGTACCATTTGGGACATTGGCTATCAACTCTCAGATCGTTGGAAATGGGAAAATAAATTGATTTACACCCACTTTATTCACGATAGAAAAACAACTTCGCCATTCAACACCGCATTGCCGCCAAATCGTCGAGGTGTTCCGGCTCGTGTTGATGGCAATGAATTCCAAATTGAACCCATTGTAAAATACGAAAACGAAAAATACCGTGGGTTATTCGGTTTGTTCTATTTCAATGCGAAACAAGATGAAAGTGTTACGATGCTCAACGGACGCATTGCTCGCACGCCGATTACGACAAATTTTAATGATAAAACGAAAACCAAGGCGGCCTTTGGTGAAATTACCTTTACACCGGATATTCCGTTTGAATTGACGCTTTCTGCCCGCTATGAACAGGAACATCATCAGCGTAAAGGCAAAAGTGCGATGTTTTCCATCAACCGGGATAAAAAATACAATGTCTTCCTGCCAAAAGCAGACATTGCATGGAAAATTAACGATGATCAACGCTTAGGCTTTAAAGTAGGCAAAGGTTATAACCCAGGTGGTGCCGGTGTGACTTTCGGTGTGCCGTACACCAGCTATGAATATGACGCGGAATATGTCTGGAACTACGAACTTTATCATCGTTGGACATCAGCAGATAAACGCCTACGCATTAACAGCAACCTATTCTATAACGACTACAAAGACATGCAGTTACCGTTCACTCTTGGTCCAAATTCCATCGTGATCCGCAATGCCGATAAGGTCGTTACCTATGGCGCGGAAATAAATACCGAATGGCAGGCCACGGAGAAACTGGCACTCAATGCGGGCATCGGGATGTTAAAAACCGATATTAAACGTTATCCAAACAGCAGCATTGAAGGGAATAAACTCGCTCGCGCACCGAGTTTCAGCGGAAAAGTGGGGGCCAATTATCGTCTTCTTGACCACCTAGAAATTGGCACCAATTACAGCTACAACAGCAGTTATTATTCCACTGCCGACAACTTAGCCAATGGTAAAGTAGGACATTATGACCAACTTGATGTTTATTTAGCGTACGACTTTAAGCATGCCAGAATCACGCTCTATGCCGACAACGTGCTTAACTCACGCAAAGATATCTTACTCGTACCGCGCTCAGGCGACATTACCCGTCAACCAGAACGCCAAATTGGGCTTTCTACCGAGTTAAGATTCTAAGCAATGAGTAAGCAGCACCAACAAATTTGCCAACCTGTTGCCGCGCAATTACGCGCTTCAATGTGGTTGGCAACCTTCGCACAAGGGTTAAAAATCGGGATTTGGCTTTTGATGATCCACATTGTGTTTACCGTCAGCCAATCTCTTACGTTTCCTTATTGGCAGATTTTCGCGCTGCTTGCCACATCCATTTTGTATTACACCTGCAAAATTAAAGCGCACGACAAATCTCATTATGCGGCCTTTGAATTGGAAAAAATGCTACGCCAACAGCTTGCGAAAAAAATCAGTCAATTATCGTTAGGCAAAGTTAATGAAATCGGTTCAGGCGGTTTAACCAAAGTGCTGTGCGATGACGTAAACGAATTGCACACCTTTGTTGCCGATGCGCCCCCCCTTAAAGCGGAGGCTTATTCCACACCGATTTTCGTGTTGGCAGCATTATTTTGGTTAAATTGGCAAATGGCATTGGCTGTGGTGATTTTCCTTGTCGTGCTATTTACGATTCTGCAACGGTTAATGCAAAAAAGTCGATTGAATTATCGTGATTACGGTGCTGCCGTGAGCCGAATCAATAGCGCGATTATTGAATATATTCAAGGTATGAGCACGATTCGTACCTTTGATGCGGGGCAAAGTTCGTACAGCCGTTTTAGCACCGCATTGGAAAATTTTAATCAGGTCATCT
>CAKAQT010000122.1:0-4332 GCA_916720325.1 Parahaemophilus parainfluenzae | reverse complement strand
GTTTTAATCAAAGACGGGATTTTGCAAGGCTACATGCAAGATAAACTCAATGCACGATTAATGGGCGTGAAACCAACAGGAAATGGTCGTCGTGAATCTTATGCGCATTTGCCAATGCCGCGAATGACGAATACCTATATGTTGGCTGGTCAAAGTAAATTTGATGATTTAATCGCTTCTGTGGATCGCGGTATTTATGCACCGCACTTCGGTGGTGGGCAAGTGGATATCACCTCAGGTAAATTTGTGTTCTCGACATCTGAAGCTTATCTTATTGAAAAAGGCAAAATCACCAAACCGGTTAAAGGTGCAACGTTAATTGGCAGCGGTATCGATGTGATGCAAAAAGTTTCCATGGTCGCCGATGAAACCGATTTGGATCTTGGAATTGGCGTATGTGGCAAAGATGGCCAAAGCGTGCCGGTCGGCGTTGGTCAACCTGCTTTGAAAATTGATGAAATTACCGTAGGTGGGACAAATTAAGCATGCAGCCCGATAAATCATATCGGGCTTTTTTGTCCTTTTATTTAAGTGCGGTCAGTTTTTCCATTATTTTAATTCATCGCTTTCTCAGGAATAATCATTGGGTAAAGTGAGCAATTCTGCATACGACATTTCCATATCAATACTTTTGTGATCCCTATCACAATATCTTGTAAAACCAGTTAAAAAATTTCCCCAAACAATCGCAATAAGTGATACATTTATCGTTGCATGACTTTTTGTCATTTAAGAGACAGGGACAGGCGTGAGTTTGTCTGAAATTTCATCAACCAGAGGGAAACATTTATGTTAATTGGTGTACCTAGAGAACTGCTTGAGAGCGAAAATCGTGTGGCGGCAACGCCAAAAACGGTTCAGCAGATCTTAAAACTGGGCTTTGACGTCATCGTAGAACACGATGCGGGATTCAAAGCAAGTTTTGAAGACCAAGCATTTATCGACGCCGGCGCAAAAATTGGCTCAAGTTCAGAAGTGTGGCATTCGGATGTGATTTTTAAAGTGAATCCACCAACGGATGCAGAAATTGATCAAATGAAGGAAGGTGCAACACTTGTGAGCTTCATTTGGCGCGCACAAAATCCGGATTTAATGAAAAAACTCACGTCGAAAAAAATTAATGTATTAGCGATGGATTCTGTGCCACGTATTTCCCGTGCGCAAGCGCTTGATGCATTAAGCTCTATGGCGAATATTTCTGGTTATCGTGCGGTGATTGAAGCCGCTCATGAATTTGGTAGCTTCTTCACTGGACAAATTACTGCAGCAGGTAAAGTACCACCAGCAAAAGTGTTAGTGATTGGTGCCGGTGTAGCGGGTCTTGCTGCGATTGGTGCTGCGAATAGTCTTGGTGCGATTGTACGAGCTTTTGACTCTCGTCCAGAAGTAAAAGAACAAGTACAAAGTATGGGCGCGTCTTTCTTAGAAATTGATTTCAAAGAAGAAGGCGGTAGCGGCGATGGTTACGCGAAAGTAATGTCAGAAGAATTTAACCGTCGCGCGATGGAGCTTTATGCGGAACAAGCCAAAGAAGTGGATATCATTATTACCACTGCGGCGATTCCGGGTAAACCAGCCCCTCGCTTGATCACGAAAGAAATGGTTGATTCCATGAAACCAGGTTCTGTGGTGGTGGACTTAGCGGCTGCAACAGGCGGTAACTGTGCTTACACTGAAGCAGGTAAAGTCGTCACCACTGAAAACCAAGTGAAAATCATTGGTTATACCGATTTCCCAAGTCGTTTACCAACACAATCTTCCCAACTTTACGGTACAAACTTAGTTAATTTATTAAAACTACTTTGTAAAGAAAAAGACGGCAAGATCAATATCGATTTTGACGATGTGGTATTACGCGGTGTGACTGTGGTACGTGATGGCGAAGAAATTCCACCAGCACAAATCCAAGTGTCAGCACAACCAAAACAAGAAGCGAAAGCGGCACAAAGTGCGGTTAAAAAAGAGGAAGAAAAACCAGCAGATCCTCGTATTAAATACGGTGCGATGGCGGGCGTGGGCGTGTTATTCCTCTGGCTTGCGTCTGTGGCGCCAGCGGCATTCCTTTCTCACTTCACCGTATTCGTATTGGCTTGTGTAGTTGGTTACTACGTGGTTTGGAACGTTAGCCACGCTTTACACACTCCACTTATGGCGGTAACCAATGCGATTTCAGGTATCATCATTGTGGGTGCATTACTGCAAATTAGACAACCAACAGGCAACTTCTTTATTGATGCATTAGCCTTTGTGGCAATCTTGGTGGCAAGCATCAACATCTTTGGTGGTTTCCGTGTAACTCAACGTATGTTGGCGATGTTTAGAAAAGGTTAAGGAGAAGACGATGTCTGAAGGTTTAGTACAAGCAGCCTATATTATCGCTGCATTACTTTTCATTATGAGCTTAGCCGGTCTTTCTAAACATGAAACGGCAAAAGCCGGTTGTTGGTATGGTATTGTCGGTATGACAATTGCCCTTGTTGCAACCATTTTCGGCCCACAATCTGAAGGCACATTATGGATCATCATTGCGATGATCATCGGTGGCGTGATTGGTGTTCAACGTGCATTAAAAGTTGAAATGACTGAAATGCCTGAACTCGTTGCGATCCTTCATAGCTTTGTAGGTTTAGCAGCAGTGCTCGTAGGCTTTAACAGCTACGGCTTAACACACGAAACTGATCCTGTGTTAATGAATATCCATAACGTTGAAGTATTCTTAGGGATCTTCATCGGTGCGGTAACATTCACGGGTTCTATCGTAGCATTCGGTAAATTAAGCGGCAAAATCAATTCAAAAGCATTAATGTTGCCACATCGCCATAAATTAAATTTAGCGGCATTAGTGGTTTCAGCTTTCTTGATGGTAGCATTCTTAAACAACCCAGATAATATCTTCCCAGTGTTACTTATGACCGCGATTGCACTTGCATTCGGCTGGCACTTAGTGGCATCTATCGGTGGTGCAGATATGCCGGTTGTGGTTTCAATGCTTAACTCTTATTCTGGTTGGGCAGCGGCTGCAGCAGGTTTCATGCTAAGCAATGACTTGCTTATCGTCACCGGTGCATTAGTGGGTTCTTCTGGTGCGATTCTTTCTTACATTATGTGTAAAGCGATGAACCGCTCATTTATCAGCGTTATCGCAGGTGGTTTTGGTAATGATGTTCAAGTGTCTTCTGATGAAGAACAAGGTGAACACCGTGAAACAACTGCAGAAGAAGTGGCTGAATTACTCAAAAATGCAAGCTCTGTTATCATCACGCCAGGATATGGTATGGCGGTAGCACAAGCGCAATATCCAGTCGCAGAACTTACGGCGAAATTGCGTGAACGCGGTATTAACGTACGTTTTGGTATTCACCCTGTTGCAGGTCGTTTACCGGGTCATATGAACGTGCTTTTAGCGGAAGCGAAAGTGCCTTATGACATCGTACTTGAAATGGATGAAATCAATGACGATTTCGCGGATACTGATGTGGTATTGGTTATCGGTGCAAACGACACCGTAAATCCAGCTGCAATGGAAGATCCAAACAGTCCAATCGCCGGTATGCCAGTGTTAGAAGTATGGAAAGCTCAAAACGTTATCGTATTCAAACGCTCTATGGCGGTAGGTTACGCAGGTGTTCAAAACCCATTATTCTTCAAAGAAAACACTCAAATGCTCTTTGGTGATGCAAAAGAACGTGTTGATGACATTCTTACAGCATTAAACAAATAAGCAAAAAACTGGAGTAAAACTGACCGCACTTTGAGAGATTAAAGTGCGGTTTTTTATATGTTTTTTAGTGCTTATATGATTAAATAACCGAACTTTAAGAAGTGATTCACTAACTTCCTGAAAACAAAATAGGCGAGGGAGCTATAAAATGAGATTTACATTACTACTATTATTATCTCTAACTTTGTTTGGTTGTTCTTTTGGTGGTTTTCAGCCTCCGCCACCACATGATCATTGGCGCTTACATAATGCAGATGCATTATTTCCTGATTCAGATCCTGATGTTTTAACTAAATTTCTTGATAGAAGAAAAAAAGATATGTCGGATTGTGGTATGGATTTTGTCGTTGGTGAAAGTGATGATCCGGAGGTGAATCTTTGTTTAGAGAAAAAAGGCTGGTATTTAAAAGGCGGACCAATCTGTGAAGAAAAAACAATGTGGAATAGACCTATATGTATTCAATGGCGAAAAAAACATAGCAAACCTGATGCTAAGCCTTGGGGGTAAGTATTGGGTAGTACAACTTTCGTTTATATCTCGATTTTTCTTTCTATTAAATATAAAAGTGCGGTCAAAATTGACCGCACTTTTTTACATTAACGTTGAATCA
>CAKAQT010000121.1:0-4338 GCA_916720325.1 Parahaemophilus parainfluenzae | reverse complement strand
CTTTGTCGTTACGGGCGATTTCTAATACACGGTTCACTTCAGAACGAACTTTAATCAGTTGTTGCCAGTAAGCATCATCTAATTTTTCATTCTCGCCTAAACCAAATAAGCCTTCGTAGAATTCTTCAGTAAAGACAAATTCAGCACGTGGCGTCGCCGTTTGTGGCAAGTAGCCCCAAATTTCATCTGCCGTGAATGACAAGATTGGTGCCATCCAACGCACTAAAGCTTCTGCAATGTGCCATAACGCTGTTTGGCAGCTACGACGCGCAAGGCTGTCTGCTTTGGTGGTATATTGACGGTCTTTGATAATATCAAGGTAGAACGAGCCCATTTCCACAGAACAGAAACGCATTAAACGTTGTACCACTGTGTGGAATTGATAGTTATCGTACGCGTCTTTAATTTCTTTTTGTGCATCTAACGCACAAGCTACCGCCCAACGATCCAAGCTAATCATGTCTTCCGGTTTAACCGCATCACGTTGCGGATCAAAACCATTCAAGTTCGCTAATAAGAAACGTGCGGTGTTACGAATACGACGATAGCTATCCGCTGCACGTTTTAAGATCTCATCAGAAACGGTCATTTCACCGGTATAGTCGGTAGAAGCGACCCATAAACGTAAAATATCACCACCGAATTTATCCATGACTTCTTGTGGGGTCACGATGTTACCGATAGATTTTGACATCTTACGGCCTTGACCATCCACGGTGAAACCATGGGTTAATACTTGTTTATATGGTGCTTTATTATCTGTTGCAGTAGAAAGCATTAAAGAAGACATAAACCAACCACGGTGTTGGTCAGAACCTTCTAAATACATATCGATATCTTGACCATTAAATTCTGGACGATTCGCGACAACAGAAGAATAGGTTGATCCTGAGTCAAACCATACGTCAAGGGTATCCGGCACTTTGCGATAGGTTTCTGCGTCCGCACCTAATAATTCTTTTTCGTCTAAATCCCACCATGCTTGAATACCGGCTTTCTCTACACGTTTCGCCACTTCTTCAAGTAACTCTAAAGTACGCGGATGAAGTTCTTCGGTTTCTTTGTGCACGAATAAGGTCATCGGCACGCCCCAAGTACGTTGACGGGAAATACACCAGTCTGGGCGGTTTTCAACCATTTTCTCGATACGTGCTTGACCCCAATCTGGAATCCAACGAACTTGTTTGATTTCACCTAAGGCTTGTTGACGTAACCCCTGTGTTTCCATACCGATAAACCATTGTGGTGTTGCACGGAAAATAATCGGGGTTTTGTGACGCCAGCAGTGTGGGTAGCTGTGTTTGATTTTCTCAACTTTTAATAAGTTGCCCACTTCTTGTAATTTTTCAACAACCAATGGATTGGCTTCAAATACGCCTTTGCCTGCAAAGAATTCAGTCGTTGAAATAAATTTACCGTCATTCGATACAAGACCCGCCATTGGTAAATTATATTTTTGTCCTACAATAAAGTCGTCTAAACCATGATCTGGTGCAGTATGTACTAAACCTGTACCGCCATCAGTGGTCACGTGATCACCTAAAATCACTGGTACAGTGAAATCATAGAACGGATGGTTAAAGCGTACTAACTCAAGCGCTTGACCTTTTACTGAACCTAACACTTCAACGTGTTCTACACCCACCGCTTTCGCAACAGACTCAACTAATTCAGCAGCTAAAATCACACGCTCATCGCCAAGTTGTACTAAGTTGTATTCTAAGTCTGCATTTACTGCAATCGCACGGTTAGATGGCATTGTCCAAGGTGTGGTGGTCCAAATCACCGCAGATAATTTGCCATGGCCTTTGCCTACTGCGTTAAATTTCTCTTCAATTTCAACCGCACTTACAGCAGGGAAACGCACATAAATAGACGGAGAAACTTTGTCTTCGTATTCCACTTCTGCTTCCGCTAAAGAAGAACCACAATCCAAACACCAGTGCACTGGTTTTGAACCTTTGTATAAGTGACCATTCGCAATCACTTTACCGAGTGTACGGATGATGTTTGCTTCGGTGTTGAAGTTCATCGTTAAATAAGGATTATCCCAATCGCCTAACACGCCTAAACGGATAAAATCTTTTTTCTGACCTTCTACTTGTTCTGCGGCGTATTCACGGCATTTTTGGCGGAATTCAGCGGCGGTAACTTTCTCATTTGGTTTACCCACCAAACCTTCTACTTTTAATTCAATTGGCAAACCGTGACAGTCCCAACCCGGGATATAAGGCGAATCAAAACCTAATGCAGTTTTGGATTTAACAATAATATCTTTCAGAATTTTATTAACGGCGTGACCGATATGAATATTGCCGTTCGCATACGGAGGGCCATCGTGCAAAATAAAGGATTTTTTACCTTTCGTCGCTTGGCGAATTTTTTGATACAACTGTTTGTCATACCAATTTTTTAACATTACAGGTTCGCGTTTGGCTAGATCGCCACGCATTGGGAAACCTGTTTCAGGTAAATTTAACGTGTTTTTGTAATCAACTGTCATGTTATTTTCCAATTTTATATTTCAATATAATTCTATTTTGCAAAAAATGCTTTCGCTGTTTTTACGTCTTGTTCAATTTGAGCTTTTAACGCTTCAAAAGACGGAAACTTTATCTCATCTCGAATCTTATGGCAGAATTCCACCTCTACCATTTGTCCATAAATATTCTGAGAAAAATCAAATAAATGGACTTCTAATAATTGTATCGTACCGTTAATGGTTGGGCGTTTTCCCATGTTGGCGACGCCGTCAAAAATCTCGCCGGATTTTAACCGCACTTTCACCGCATAAACCCCTTTTACAGGGTTCACTTGGCGATGTAAACGAACATTCGCGGTAGGAAACCCAATGGTTCGGCCTAATTTATTGCCGTGGATCACACGACCGAAAATACGATAAGGCTTACCGAGTAAATTTTGTGCGTGCTGTAAATCATCTTTAGCCAACGCTTCGCGAATAGCGGTGCTACTAATACGCAACTCATCTAAACAGAAGGTGCGGCTGTCTTCTACTTCAAAACCAAACTGCTTTCCAGCTTGTTGCAACATCGCAAAATTGCCTAAACGCTTCGCACCAAATTTGAAATCATCACCAATGCTGAGAAACTTCACATTTAATTTGCGCACAAGCCAATCTTCAATAAATTGTTCTGCAGGAAGATTGGCGAAAGTGCGGTCAAATTTCGCGACGATGACCACATCCACACCGGCCTGAGCTAAATAATGTAATTTATCTCTTAATCGCATTAAGCGCGCGGGGGCTTTGTCGCCCATAAAATATTCGCGCGGTTGCGGCTCAAAAAGCATCACCGCCATGGGTAAATTCAGCGCATTCGCTTTCTGACGAAGATGACGCAAAATCGCCTGATGCCCCAAATGCACGCCATCAAAATTGCCAATGGTTAATGCGCACCCTGACAAATATGGCTGTGTATTATGAAGCCCACGAATTAATTGCATTACATCTTATCCAAAAAACAAAAAATAATCGGTGCATTATAGCGGTAACTTAATGTTTTGTCAGTAAATGGTGTTTACGAACACCCAATAGCACCAATACACCTAAATAAACGACCGCAGCCAGTCCGATTAACCAAGCTAGCCAATAGACACGCATTAAAAATGTCATGGCTGCCCATTCTTCAATTGATGGGCAGTTATACCAAAGCAAGCCGCCCATGGCTAAGGCTGCACCTAAAACTTTCAGAAAAAAGACCGCACTTTTACGTGAAAAATGATATACATCCTCTTTAGCTAAACCACGATAAAGCAAATAAGCATTTAAGGTTGCTGACATCGCAGAAGCAATCGCCAACCCCACATAGCTAAATGGAATCGCTAATACGTTAAAGCCCATATTGCTCACCATGGCGATAATCCCGATTTTCACAGGGGTTTTGGTATCCTGACGTGCGTAATAACCATTAGCCAGGATCTTAATCAGCATAAAGCTAAGCAAACCTGCATTGAATGCCCATAAAGAATAAGAGGCTGCGTGCACATCTGTTAAGGTAAAACTACCACGCATAAACAATACAAGTAACATCGGTTGGGCTAACACAGCAATACCAATCGCGGCAGGCACACCAAGTAATAAAATCATTCGTACGCCCCAGTCCATGGTATTGCGAAAATCAACCGCACTTTGGGAAGAATTGTCCTCTCGATTCACATGATGGCGAGCAAGTGTCGGTAAAATCACGGTGGAAATCGCAATACCAAATAGCCCAAGCGGAAACTCTAATAGACGATCAGAATAATAAAGCCAACTAATAGATCCCGTCATTAAGAAACTGGCAATGACTGTATCAAGCAACAAGTTGATTTGACTTACGG
>CAKAQT010000120.1:0-4342 GCA_916720325.1 Parahaemophilus parainfluenzae | reverse complement strand
AGTGTGTCTCTTGCAGGTATTTCAGGCTTAGATTCTTTGGTTTCAGGAAATTATATTACCCTCCAACCAGGTGATGGTGACTCTGAAGATGAATTTATTGCGGAAGAGCAAGGTCCTATTGCGCAAGTCAATCCAGGGGATTTGTTAATTCATTTAATTTCAGATGATTTAGGTTCAATTTCGATCGGTGCTTCTGTGTATTTCAAAAAAATGCCAGTCGGGAAAATTTATGATTATCGATTCAATAAAGACAATAAAGTTGAAATTGATGTAGTAATTGATAAGGCCTTTGCGCATTTTGTGAAGAAAGATTCACGTTTCTGGAATATTAGTGGTATTAACGCCAACATTAATTCATCTGGTATGAATGTGGCAGTGGAAAGTTTAAATGCAGTGGTGCAAGGTGCCGTATCATTCGATTCGCCATCAGATAGCCCGCAAGCGGTGACTAATAGCAATTATATCCTTTATTCTAATTTACAAGCGGCTAAACGCGGGATTGAAGTTGAGGTGACTCTACCTGTTTCAGCCGGTTTACAAGCAGGACAAACTTCAGTTTATTATGGTGATGAGCAAGTTGGTTTGCTTTCGTCTTTAAGAACAGTCGAAAACAATGAAGATATTTTACAAGGGACATTATTAATTGAGCCAAGCCAGGCAAATCTCTTAAAAACCAATACACATATTGTATTAAAAAATCGTAAGTTAGATTTAGGCGATATTGCTAACCCACAGAAATTCTTCCGTGGTGATTATTTCGAAATTATTCCAGGAAGTGGAGAAAGCAAAACGCAATTCGAAGTCATTCGAGAAAATGAGTTATTACTCAAAGCACCAAATACCTTGGTTTTGACCTTAACGGCACCAGAGACTTATGGTATCGCGGAAGGACAATCGGTGTTTTATAACAATATTGCCATTGGGCAAATTGTGAAACAGCACTTGAATGTTGATGGTGTCAAATTTGAAGTGGCGATTGCATCAGAATATCGCAATCTTATTCATGAAAACACCCAGTTTGTCGCTGCCTCTAATTTTGATGTGAGTTTGGGTATTGATGGCTTACGTTTTGAATCTGCAACACCATCAAAATGGTTGCAAGGTGGCGTGCGTGTCTTAGCGAAAAAAGGAAGTGGCGCACCGCATTCTACCTATCCACTTTATAAGGATATTAGCAGTGCAGAAACAGGCGTTACGGGCAACTTAGTGAATCCAACGATTGTGTTACATTCCACTAATTTGCCAAGTATTAGCAAAGGTTCTGTGGTGCTTTATCGTCAGTTTGAAGTGGGTAAAATTATTAACGTAAGACCGAAAGCTAATAATTTTGATATTGATGTGTATATTTATCCGGCTTATCAAGATCTTCTGACAGATAAAAGTGTATTCTGGGTTGAAAGTGCGGCACAGATTGATATTACGCCGAAAGGCATTAGTATCCAGGCTTCACCGGTTGCGCGATCATTAAAAGGTGCGATTAGTTTTGATAATACGGGTTCAGGCAAAAATAAAACACTTTATCCAAGTGAACTTCGAGCTAAATCAGCGGGGCAAGTGATTACGTTAATAACAGATGATGCAACCGCTTTAAGTAAAGGAATGAGCTTGCGTTATCTTGGTATGAATGTGGGTGAAGTCGAGCAGATTGCCCTTGATCAAAAAACAAATCGTATCACAGCAAAAGCATTAATTAACCCAAGTTATATGGGGATGATTGCAAAAGAAGGTACGGTATTTAAAGTGATTTCCCCACAAATCTCAGCGGGTGGAATTGAAAACTTAGATAGCCTTTTACAGCCTTACATTGATATTGAATTAGGTAAAGGTCCATCAAAAACACAGTTTAATTTAGCGCAAACCGCACAACCTCGAAATAAATACAGCAATGGCGTGCCATTTATTTTGGAAACCAGTGATGCGATGAATTTAACAGAAGGATCACCTGTGCTTTATCGAGGTGTTGAAGTGGGAACCGTTCGTAAGTTTGAATTGAATTCTTTAGGTGATCGTGTGTTGGTACATATTGCGATTACACCGAAATATCAACATTTGGTACGTAAAAATTCAGAGTTCTGGGTTTCATCAGGTTATGATTTCAACCTTGGTTGGAAAGGCGCAGAATTTAATACCGGTAGCGTACAGCAATTGTTGAAAGGGGGCATTTCGTTCTCGACTCCATCGGGTACGATCGTTCAACCGCAAGCAACGGCAAATCAGCGCTTTATGTTGCAAGTGAAGAAACCAGCTGAAGCACCAACTTGGAATTCGGGTGCTTTACCGGCAAATCAATAAAACATAAAAAGAAATAACCGCACTTTTGAATCATCAAAGTGCGGTTATTTTTTTAGGCGTTTTGAATGGTGTTATTGACCCATATTTTTGACTGATTTTAAAAAGCCCTTGGCTGAAGTATAGACTTCATCTTTGCCCTGAGCATGTAAAATCATATCGGACATTTCACGGAATGCACCCTTCCCGCCGCTAAGTGAAAGTATATAATCCACAGCATTTTGCACATAAGGCGCAGAGTCTGCCACAGCAAAAGAAAGGCCACAGGTTGCAAAAGCAGGGAGATCGACGCTGTCATCACCAATATAGGCAGTTTGTTCTGCCGTAACACCAGCTTGTTTCATGAGATCCAAACAAGCACTTTCTTTTTCAAGCTTACCTAAAAAGAACAATTTAATTCCGAGATCACTAATTCGCTTACGTAAAATCGCCGAATCTCTGCCCGATAATACGGCGACTTGAATACCTGCATCCATCAACATTTTGACACCAAGACCATCACGAACGTGGAAACTCTTAATCGCTTCACCATTCGCATCGTAATGGAGTAGACCATCAGTTAATACGCCATCGACATCGGTGATGACCAATTTAATTTTCTTTAATTTTTCGTTAATCATTAGCTTGAGAACTCCACTAAGCCCACAACATTATTTTCATCATTGACCACAACAAGAGAGTGAATTTTCTTCTCTTTCATCAAGTCTTCCGCTTTCGCTAAGAATTCATTTTCATGAATAGTTTTCGGTGACGAGGTCATCAGTTCTTTCGCGGTTTTATTAAGCGTGTCAGCACCATTAGCGGTTAATGCTCGGCGCACATCACCATCGGTAATAATGCCTTTAAGTTGTTGGTTTTCCATCACTAATGCCACACCCATACGACCTTCATTCATAATGCTTAAACAATCAGTGAAGCTGGTATCTGGTGTCGTAATTGGTAGGCGAGTTTGCATTTGATCTTTCACTTTGCATAACAAACGACGACCAAGACTTCCACCTGGATGGAATTTCGCAAAATCAGCTGGTTGGAAATGGCGAGCAGTAATCAATGAAACCGCAAGGGCATCGCCTAAGGCTAAAGTCACTAACGCAGAAGTGGTTGGTGCGAGGTTGTTTGGACAGACTTCGCGTTCTACGGTGATATCTAAAACATAATCCGCATGGCGAGCAAGCGTAGAGTTTTTATTGCTGGTTAAAGCAATAATTTTATTACCAAAGTTTTTCAAACTTGGAATGAGTTTATTTACATCATCGGTTTCACCGCTATAAGAAATCAGCATCACGATGTCGATGGGTTTTAACATACCTAAATCACCATGAAAGGCTTCGGTCGGGTGAAGGAAGAAACTTGGGGTTCCCGTGGAAGCAAAAGTCGCCACCATTTTTTTGCCGATTAGCCCTGATTTACCAATACCACCGATAACTAAACGACCTTCGCAAGCAAGGATAAGATCCACAACTTGAGAAAACTCATCACCTAAGCGTTGGCTTAGTTGTGTGAGCGCTTGGCTTTCAACAGAAAGGGTTTCTCGTGCGATTTGTAAATAATTCATAGGAAATCCTTATGATAGAAGTGCGGTTGAAAATAACCGTATTTTATGGGGCTATTCTAACGGAAGTTATTAAAAATAAGAATGAAAATTTGACCGCTCTTTGAATTCCCCCTATACTACGCCGCGAGTTGGTTAGACAATCGCTGGTTTATTGAAGCCCTTAACCGTGTTCGCACGACCTAGTGGGACAAGTAAACGAGAGGAAAGTCCGAGCTACAAAGGGCAGAGTGCCGGATAACGTCCGGGCGGCGTGAGCCGACGACCAGTGCAACAGAGAGCAGACCGCCGTGAAAACGGTAAGGGTGAAAGGGTGTGGTAAGAGCACACCGTGCCGTTGGTAACAACGTGCAGCAAGGTAAACTCCACTCGTAGCAAGACCAAATAGGAACTCAATGGGTGGCCCGTCCAGAGTTCGGGTAGGTTGCTTGAGCGGCAGAGTAATTTGTCGCCTAGAGGAATGATTGTCCACGACAGAACTCGGCTTATCGACCAACTCAA
>CAKAQT010000119.1:0-4387 GCA_916720325.1 Parahaemophilus parainfluenzae | reverse complement strand
GGTTCCCATGACACTTGCTCGGCTGAAATTAAAGGCTTCACATCGTTGGTTTCTTGCACGAAACGCTGTCTTTCTAATAAATAGGATTTACTCAGATCTCGCAAATCACCCCAATATTCTTGACATGGATTATTGAAGAATAAATGTACATCTGTTTTAGCTGAAATACCTTGGAAAATATTGAGATAAACCGTTGGCAATGCTGGAATACCAAAAATAAAAATACGTTCTGGTAAGTTGAGCGTAGCATTGGGATCACGACATAATGCTAAAAATTGTTGATTGAGTGCAGCACGATGTTTCGCTTTTCCGCTGAAATCACGTTGAACATCATCCACCAAGGCTCGCCATAAAATTCCCTGCCAGTGAATATTGCCTTTAATTTGAGAAAGAAAGGTAGGATTTAACGCCGAAAGCCCCTGCTTTTGCTGATTAATCTGAGCCAAGATCTTTTCATCATTATTTTCTTCCCATGCGGCAATCCATTCGGGACGATAGACGAGATATTGGTCAAATAAATCGGCAACCTTTAGGCTTAATTGATAAAGTTTTTGCTGTTCTGATGCAGGCGAGGACGCTAAATATTTTTTTAATGGTTCAAATTCTTTTTGCTGTAAAAAAGTAGGGATTAATCGCATTAATCGCCATAACGTTGAATCTTTTTCAAAAGGATTTTGCGTGGAAACATTCGGCAAATTATCGGCGTAAAGTTTCCAAATAAAACTGGAAGGCATGGGGAATTGGAAATTCGCTGCAACACCGCGTTTTTTAGCAATTTCCATTTGTAACCATTGTGCCATACCTGGACTTTGCACCAACACAATGTCAGATTGAAATGGATCATGTTGCGGTAAATTTTCCAACAGCGAAACTAAAATATCCTTTTGAATTTCTGGTTGGTTTGAATAATAAGTAACGAACAAAGTAACGCCCTTTTGAAAGCAAAAACAATGCGTTATTTTACTCGGTTTTCAATAAAAATTCACCTTGAGGATAGCGTATATTCACTTGATGATGACTGCATTGAATTGAAAATTGAATGCCATTTTGTTGTACGCTATTTTCACAAGACAAACCCAAAAACTGGCGTTGAGCCTGATTTTCAGCAATTTGAATCGCCTGAAATTCTTGAAAAATTCTGACCGCACTTTTCCGTTGCTCACTCGTCCATCGGTTAAAGATCAAAAATAACCCGCTGAAAATCGATAAGGCTAATAAAAGTGACATTAACGACATGCCTTTATTCACGTTGATCTTGCGCACTTAAATCACTCCAACTTTTATCCACCAAACGCCATTGGCTATATTCTTGTACGAGTTTTGTCACCACGGCTTTACCGTAAGCCACCGTCACGCCCTCTTCAAACTTAAGCGAACCACCTGTAATCACTGCACCACTTATTCGTCCTTTGCCGGTTAAAGTTAAATTCCCTTCTGCTAACAAAATGCCACTCACATTCCCTTTAATTTCTAATTGGCTTTGTGTTATCCAATACACTTGCGGTGTTTTTTGAACACTTAAAGTAGTATCTACTTTCACAAAGTGCGGTTGAAAATCAGCTTGTTTTTCACTGGAAATAAAATCTCGCAGCATATTTTCATTAATGCCTTTTGTGGGCGATTTCTTAAATAACTCTGCACGTTTACACCAAACAGAATAGGCCACTTTATCCTCTACCCCATTAGACTCGAAAAAGACTTGTTTCACTTTTTCAGCACCATTTAAAGGCAAGTTTTGGCAAATATGCTTTTGTTGCTGCTGACTGATTTTCTGTAACGCCAGGCCTTGTTCTACATAATATTTTCGCTGACTCATTTGAGATCGAAAAAATGCAAAGATCTGTTCATCAAATAATAAGATCAGCGCCAATAAGCCTGAAAGTAAAATCAGTGCCGTCAGTGTCACAATCCCTTTTTTCATGATCATTCTTCTTGATTTAATAAAGGCACCACAAGCGAAGTTTCATATTGAATATGCTTATATGCGGCAAGATGCCCTGTGAGTTTAATTTCAATCCCTTTCCCTGCCTTTAACCAATCAAAACGTAATTGAGAAATCTCAAACTCTTTTTCATCCAATAAATCAGTCCATCCACCACCTGCGTTACAAGTAGATTGCGCTAAAGCACGCTGACACTCTGCTGAGCGACAATCTGCATTTACCGCATTTTTATAGGTTTGTTTGGTTTCGATCATTTTCCCGTTAAGTTTGTAACCAAATAGCTCCTTTTCGATATTTTTTGCCACATTTTTAACGCCATTTACGCAGGTATTTTTTGTGTATTTTTCACCAATACAGCCATTGCTATTCAAATCATAAAAAAATAAGACACAGCTATTTGATGGTGCATTGTCTGCTTGAGCAATGGTTATTGCTGTGCCCTTTTCGTCTAATTCGAATAAAGCCAGATTATCTTCAATGAGTTTTTGGTTTGCGGCTCGAAAGCCTACGCGACGCAGATCTTTCCCGATGAGTTGAATTGTGCGTTGTAATTCCGCTTGTAATTTGAGTTGTAACATTAAACGCTGATTTTGCTGTTGAGTTTGGGCATAAAATTGTGCAACCAATAACAATAATAAAGCGGATAAGCCAAGTGAAATCAACAAACTCACCAATGTTTCGCCTTTTAATGGTTTCATCTTGTACATGCACTCGCCGCTTGATCAGACTTTAATTTAATACTGCCGACATTGAAAAAAGAGAACAATGTACGATGCTCTTCCGCCTGTAACATAAAACAATTCGTTTCCATGGTATTTCTTGCCCCATTAAATTTCACCGCCACTTCAGACGGATATAGTTTGGGGCCAATAAGCATCGTTTTCCTTTCAAAATAAGGATAGTAAAAATGCGCATAAAGGTTTTTAGGGCAATTCTGGGGATGAAAACAATCGCAAAAATGATCGTTTTTTACTTGAGCAGTAATACACCAACGTTGATTTGCCCTATCTTGATTGGCCAAAATAAACCAAATCGAAGATGAGTTTTCTGCCCTCGCTTGAATATTACGTAAGAAAAAATAAAGCCGTTGTTGCTCTTTTTCGAGAAAATATTTGGGATCATTTTTCTGCCATTTAGGCAATGCAAACGCCAACGTTACACTTAAAATAAATAACGTAATCAAGGTTTCTAATAAAGTTATCCCTTTATACATAAAATGCCTTCTTTTTTGACCGCACTTTAAAATTCCTTTAGAAGAAAGCCAAATTTGCTACTTTATTTTTGCGATACTGATCGCAAATTTCCTTTAAAAAACGGGAAAAACCGTGAATTAAACATTTTCAACTGGCTATTTACTAAAACTCCCTTATAATAGGCGACCTATTTATCTGTTCTTTAAAATCTGGTGGAAATATGAATCCAATGTTAAATATCGCTATTCGTGCGGCACGAAGAGCGGGCAACGTGATTGCTAAAAACTATGAGCGCCGTGATGACATCCAAACAAGTAAAAAAGGTATTAATGATTATGTGACCAGCGTCGATAAAGCCGCTGAAGCTGAGATCATTGAAATCATTCAAAAATCTTATCCTGATCATACAATTATCAGTGAAGAACGTGGTGCATTAGAAGGCAAAGACAGTGATATTCAATGGGTGATTGATCCACTAGATGGCACAACCAACTTCGTGAAAGGTTTGCCACATTTCTCTGTTTCTATTGCTATCCGTGTAAAAAACCGTACCGAAGTAGGTGTGGTTTACGATCCTATTCGTAATGAATTATTCACTGCTGTACGTGGTGAAGGCGCAAAATTAAATGAAGTGCGTTTACGTGTAGATAGCCAAAATGAACTTAACGGGGCGATTTTAGCCACCGGTTTCCCATTCAAACAACCAAGCTTAATGCCAACTCAATTTGCTATCATGAATAACCTAATTGATGAAGCTGCCGATTTCCGTCGTACGGGTTCTGCCGCATTAGACCTTTGCTATGTGGCTTCTGGTCGCGTTGACGGTTATTTCGAAATGGGCTTAAAACCTTGGGATTGCGCAGCGGGTGATTTAATCGTGCGTGAGGCCGGCGGTTTAGTGTGTGATTTCAATGCGGGTCACGGCTATTTACGCTCAGGCAACATCCTGGCTGCACCAGCACGTATTTTAAAAGAAATGCTAAATAAAATTCAGCCTTGCTTAACCGAACAAGTGAAGTAAGACTCAATAAAAAGTGCGGTAGATTTCACCGCACTTTTTTTATGACTAATTTCTGTCGAGTGGCTTTCTGTTTTCTTCCGTTTCCGGCTCAAGATCCAATTTTGCCATAAGAAGTTGATCGCCATCTTCTTCTGGGTTGCCTGTCACTAACAATTTATCGCCATAGAAAATGGAATTCGCTCCCGCCATAAAGCACATGGCTTGCATTTCTTCACTCATGCCTTGACGACC
>CAKAQT010000118.1:0-4408 GCA_916720325.1 Parahaemophilus parainfluenzae | reverse complement strand
ACGTCTAGAGACCTGCATAATCACTCCTTCATAACGGCGAACCGTTAAGATATTTTGATAGTATAAATTCGTATAGATAATTTATTTGATTTAGTTAAAATAACCATCAACCATTAAATTGATTATAAAAAATGACCAATTTAAACGGAATAATTTTAACTATTTTTTAACCAAAAATCTATAATCAATACTTGTTATAGTCGCTTAAAAAGTTGAGCTAGATCACAAAATAAATATTTTTTGTTAAAAAAAAGTAACATTTTTGATACAGATATTTTATTGGGAAAACATTATGCACTGGATAATCAACAAAACGATTAATTTCTTAAAAAAAATACCCGAAAATCCAACCGCACTTTTTATTGAAAAGCAAGATAGTCTGGCGGCGGAAGTTCCTGTTTCACTTGTCTATAATGGTATTGCGCATACTGTTATGATGTGCTCTCCACAAGATTTAGAGGATTTTGCTTTAGGCTTTTCATTAGCTGAAGGTATTATTGAGAAAAAAGCGGATATTTATGGCATTGATGTGGTAGAAGTGTGTAATGGTATTGAAGTACAAATTGAATTATCTAGCCGCCAATTTGTCGCATTAAAAGATCATCGTCGTACTTTAACGGGAAGAACGGGATGTGGCATTTGTGGTACAGAACAAATTTCACAAGTCTATAAAAAATTGCCAAAATTAGACCGTACTTTCCAATTTAATTTAAATTTATTAGATGGCTGCTTAGAGCAATTACAAGCTAATCAAACACTCGGAAAAGAAACAGGGGCAACACATGCAGCTGCCTTTTTTGATTTATCTGGTAATCTATTGGCAATTCGAGAAGATGTAGGGCGACATGTGGCACTAGATAAATTAATCGGCTGGCATGCTAAACAAAATCAACCACAAGGGTTTGTGCTGGTTTCGAGTCGCGCCAGTTATGAAATGGTTCAAAAATCAGTGGCTTGTGGTATCGAGTTACTTGTTGCGATTTCTGCCGCGACAGATCTTGCGGTGAATATGGCTGAACAACACAATCTTTCCCTTATTGGCTTTGCGCGCCCAGGAAAAGCCAATATCTATGCGGGTAAAGAGCGGTTGGTTTTAGTTTAGTTTTATCTATTAAAAACAAATGCGGCCAAAAACACGACGATTTTTGACCGCACTTTTTGTTTATTTCTTTTATTCTTTTGGCGATTTACTCTCTAAGAGCACTTCAGAAACCCAACGTTGGGTGAGGCGTTTACCTTCTTGATCTGTACCAAATTTCATAAAATCAATATCCACGAGTTTTAATTTGCTAGCCGGCAGGAAACCTGGTGCAGGTTCAGCATGGATATTGGTTGGAAGTTGATAAGAGTCAGATTCTCGCCACGGAATTTCTTGCGCTTCTTTGCTTAGCACAAAATCCATAAACAGTTTAGCATTATCGAGGTTTCTTGCTCCTTTAATAATACTAGCTCCGCCTAAAGAATAGCCCACGCCCTCGCATGGTAAAATGCCTTCAACGGGCGCGCCGTTTTTCTTCTCACGTGGGTAAACCAACATAAAACCTAAATCAATTGCTACGGTACCATTTGCTAAATAATTGCTCGCAAGACCTGTTTTGGTATGCTGCATGAGATTAGGTTCTAATTTTTTCAAATAATTGAAAGCTTTTTCTTCTCCCCATAATGTAGAAAAAGTACTGATAAGTGAATACCCCGTACCTGAAACGCGTGGATCCGGATATTGAATTTGCCCTTGATATTCGGGTTTTATCAGATCCGCATAACATTTTGGTGCAGGAATATTTAGTTCTTTTAATTTTTTAGTATTTACCCCAATGCCAAGTTCCATTAAGTAAATTACAGAAGTGAAATTACCACGTTGCTCCATTAAAGATTTAAACTGCGGCATGATGTCTTTTTGTAATGGGGAGCGATAGGATTCAAGTAAGCCTAATTCTGCAGCTTGAAGATGGGGTTCAATTGTGCCACCAAACCAGAAGTCAGCTTGTGGGTTTTCTTTTTCCGCTTTAATTTTGCCTAATACGACACCTGTACTATTACGCACAAATTGTGCATCTACATTGTATTTTTTACTAAAGGCTTGAGTGACTTTTTCGCATACAACGTTTTGTACGCTGCAATAGACAGTGAGTTTACCTTCAGCCTGTGCGTGAGATGTGAAGGCGAGAGCCGCAAGGGTAGAAAGTGCGGTTAATTTTAGTGTTGTTTTAATTGACATTGTGTCTCCTTTAACTTCGTCAATATTTAGTAATTATTTGATATTGCTAATATAAAGGGGAGGAGTAAATTTGTAAATATCAGGTTGTTTAAAAATATAATTCCCACTATAATCCCTGTAAATTTAACCAGATTAAAATAAGAGCAATGGATATTTCAGAATTACTTGATGGCTTGAATGATAAACAACGTGAAGCAGTGGCAGCACCACTTGGTAATTACCTTGTGCTTGCTGGTGCAGGAAGTGGTAAAACTCGTGTATTGACTCATCGTATTGCTTGGTTGATTGCCGTAGAAAATATTTCTGAAGGCAGCATTATGGCGGTAACCTTTACCAATAAAGCCGCTGCTGAAATGCGCCATCGTATTCAAGATACCTTATCTAAACATTCTCAATCGAATCTATTTGGTATGTGGATTGGCACATTCCATAGCATTGCCCATCGATTATTACGCGCTCACCATTTAGATGTAAACTTGCCACAAGATTTCCAGATTTTGGATTCTGAAGACCAACTTCGTTTAGTAAAACGCTTGATGAAATTGCACAATTATGATGATAAAGCATTTCCACCAAAACAAGCGTGCTGGTATATCAATAATAAAAAAGATGAAGGTTTAAGACCGCAAGATATTAATGATTTTGGCGATCGTCAGGAAAAAGAGTGGATTAAGATTTATCAAATTTATCAAGATACTTGTGATCGTGCGGGCTTGGTGGATTTTGCTGAATTGTTAATTCGTGCGTATGAATTATTTGCTAAAAAGCCGGTAATTTTGCAGCGCTATCAACAACGTTTCCAGCATATTTTGGTCGACGAGTTCCAAGATACCAATAAAATCCAATATGCGTGGATCAAAATTCTTGCCGGCAATACGGGCAAAGTGATGATTGTGGGCGATGATGACCAATCCATTTATGGTTGGCGCGGTGCACAAGTCGAAAATATTCAAAAATTCTTAAAAGATTTCAACGCTGAAACTATCCGTTTGGAACAAAATTATCGTTCTACCGGCAATATTCTGAAAAGTGCCAACCAACTTATTTCGAATAATAGCGATCGTCTCGGTAAGAATTTATGGACCGACGGTGAAATGGGCGAGCCAGTGGGTATTTATGCAGCATTTAATGAATTAGATGAAGCGAAATTTGTGGCGTCTCAAATCCAAAATTGGGTAGATGAAGGTGGGAAATTAGATGATTGTGCTGTTTTATATCGTAGTAATAGCCAATCTCGCGTCATTGAAGAAGCGTTGATTCGTTGTCAAATTCCTTATCGTATTTACGGTGGAATGCGATTCTTCGAACGCCAAGAAATTAAAGATGCGTTGGCATATTTACGCTTAATTAATAATCGCCAAGATGATGCCGCGTTTGAACGTGTGATTAATACGCCTACGCGTGGTATTGGCGATCGTACTTTAGATGTGTTACGAAATTTAACCCGTGAACGTCAAATTACCTTATGGCAAGCTGTTCAAGTAGCCACACAAGAAAATATGCTAACGGGACGTGCTTCAACCGCATTGCTTCGTTTCCAAGAGTTGATTAATTCTTTACAGGTTGATACAGCCGAAATGCCACTGTTTGCACAGACTGATTTCGTGATTAAACATTCTGGCTTATACGATATGTATAAACAGGAAAAAGGCGAGAAAGGTGAAGTGCGTATTGAAAACTTAGAAGAATTGGTGACGGCAACCCGAGAATTTATCAAACCTGATGACGCAGAGGATATGACCGATCTTACCGCCTTTTTAACTCATGCTTCTTTAGAGGCGGGAGAAGAGCAGGCTTCGCCGCATCAATCTTGTGTGGAAATGATGACCTTACACTCAGCAAAAGGTTTGGAATTCCCACGCGTGTTTATGGTGGGGGTAGAAGAGGGCGTATTCCCAAGTTTCCGTTCATTTGAAGAACCCGGTCGTTTAGAAGAAGAACGCCGTCTTGCTTATGTGGGCATTACACGTGCTAAGCAAAAACTGACCATTTGTTATGCAGAAAGTCGTCGTGTTTATACAAAAGAAGAACGTCATTTGCCTTCACGTTTTATTACAGAATTGCCATCAGAATGCATTCAAGAAATCCGCTTGCGTGGAACGGTGACTCGAGCATTAAACCAAGCGAAAGTAGGAAGTTTAAGCACGAGTTTGCCAGAAAATGAATGGAAAATGGGGCAAAAAGTGAAAC
>CAKAQT010000117.1:0-4419 GCA_916720325.1 Parahaemophilus parainfluenzae | reverse complement strand
CAGTAGTGATTGCTCGTTTTAACAGTTTTATTAATGAAAGTTTATTAGAAGGTGCAGTAGATGCATTAAAACGCATCGGCCAAGTAAAAGATGAGAATATTACTATCGTTCGTGCACCAGGTGCTTATGAACTTCCATTAGTGGCACGTCGTTTAGCTGAAAGCAAAAAATTTGATGCAATCGTGGCATTAGGTACGGTAATCCGTGGTGGTACTGCTCATTTTGAATATGTGGCGGGTGAAGCAAGCAGCGGTTTAGGTCAAGTAGCAATTCAAGCGGAAATTCCAGTAGCATTCGGTGTTTTAACGACTGAAAACATTGAACAAGCTATCGAGCGAGCAGGGACTAAAGCGGGTAATAAAGGTGCAGAAGCAGCATTAACTGCACTTGAAATGGTGAACCTTTTACAACAAATTGATGCGGCATAATTCCAATGACAGAGAAAAAAGAACCTGTAAAAAAAGTATCGCCACGTCGTAGAGCGAGAGAATGTGCAGTTCAAGCATTATATTCTTGGGCGCTCTCTGGTAATGCACCAGAACAAGTGGAACTCACTTTCGTTGTGGATCAAGATTTAAAAGGTGTGGATAAACCTTATTTTAGCCGCCTTTTCCGTCAAACCGTTGCGAATGTAGAAGCCGTTGATTTTTCAATGAGCCATTATTTAGATCGCGCGTTGGATGAATTAGATCCGATTGAAAAAGCGATTTTACGTTTAGCGGTTTATGAACTTCAATTTGAGCCAGATGTGCCGTATAAAGTGGCGATTAACGAGGCAATTGAAGTGGCGAAAGTGTTTGGTGCAGATGAAAGCCATAAATACATTAACGGTGTATTGGATAAAGTCGCTCCTGCATTAGGTCGCAAATAATTATTCAAATGTAGGGTAGACAAATGTCTGCCCTTTGTTTTTTGGTGCGCAGATAAAATGAGTACGGGTGAATTTGATCTTATAGGGCGATATTTCTCAATACAAAAAGGCAATCAACACTTTGTTGATTTCAGTATTGGGGATGATTGTGCGATCACCCATATTCCAGAAGGCTATCAACTTGCCATTACCACCGATACAATGGTCGAGGGTACGCATTTTTTATCTTCTATTTCTCCAAAAGATTTAGCGTATAAAGCGATTGCGACAAATCTAAGTGATTTAGCTGCTATGTGCGCTAAACCTGTTTGGATTTCTCTTGCACTCACATTACCTAAAGTTGATGAAAACTGGCTAAGTCAATTTAGTCAAAGTTTGTTTGATACATTAAATCAATATGATGTGACGTTAATTGGTGGCGATACAACAAAAGGCCCACTTTCTATAACCATTACGGCACAAGGTTTCGTACCAAAAGGAAAGGCTTTATTCCGACATAACGCGAAGGTTGGTGATTTAATTTATGTATCGGGCACGTTAGGTGATAGCGCGGCGGGTTTAAATTGGATCTTACAAGGTAAAAGTGCGGTTGATTTTGATACTGAATTTTTAGTAAAACGCCATTTTCACCCAACACCACGCGTTGAATTAGGCCAAGCCTTAGTGGATGTAGCGCATTCATGCATTGATATTTCAGATGGTCTTGTCGCTGATTTAGGACATATTTTAACGAGAAGCCAATGTTCTGCAGAGATTGAATTATCTTCCTTGCCTTTATCCACATTTCTCAAAAAAACATATAGCTTAGAAAAAGCAGAAGCGTTTGCATTAGGTGGCGGGGAAGATTATGAACTTTGCTTTACGGTTCCCGCAAATAAAAAGGCCGAGATTGAAAAGTTATCCCAATTATTGAATGTATCTTGTACTTGTATCGGGAAAATCGTTCCGCAAAATAACAATCCGATTACTTTTTTTAAAGATGGACGTGTTATCAATTATCAAGCGCCGTCTGGTTTCGATCATTTTAAGGATAAATAATGAATAGTTCACCTCTTGATAGAGTTAGCTTAAAAAATCCAGTTCATTTACTTGCATTAGGTTTTGGTTCAGGACTCATTCGTCCTGCACCGGGTACATGGGGAAGTTTAGCTGGAACGATTTTAGGTTCGGCATTATTAGCTTGTCTTGGACTAAAAATCTTCTTAATTTTGACCGCACTTTGCTTTGCGCTTGGCTGTTATCTATGTCAAAAAACGGCTGATGATATGGGCGTTCATGATCACGGTTCTATTGTTTGGGATGAATTTGTTGGGGTATTTATCGTATTAGCCTCGATTCCAACTTTGTCGTTCCCTTGGATTGCGATTGCCTTTGTATTGTTTCGTTTCTTCGATATTTTAAAACCTTATCCCATCCGTTATTTTGACCAAAAACTGGAAAGCGGTTTTGGGATTATGGTAGATGATGTTTTAGCGGCAATCTATGCTGTTATCGTGATTGTGATATTACGTATTGTAGGCTTGCCATGCTAAATTTGATGATTATTCATCTTGTGGGCTTACTTTCGCCTGGCCAAGATTTTTTCTATGTCAGCCGAATTTCTGCCATGAGCTCTCGTCGAGAAGCTATAGGTGGGGTGATTGGAATTACCATTGGCGTACTAATTTGGGCAACAGCAGCGGTTTTAGGGCTTGCTATTATTTTTGCCACTATGCCAATTGTTCAAGGTATTGTGATGATGCTGGGCGGAGCGTATTTAGTCTATCTCGGCATTAAAATGGCAAAAGTAAAAACTAATGCGCTTTTTGATGAAAAGCAGAATGCAAATGTGCCAAATCAATCGACTTTAACAAGCATTATGAAAGGCTTATTAGTCAATTTATCTAATGCGAAAGTTGTGATTTATTTCAGCAGTGTGATGTCATTGGTTTTAGTGAATATTACCGAAACATCACAAATTTTGACCGCACTTGCTGTGATTACCGTAGAAACTTTTTTATATTTCTACATCATTTCGGTGCTTTTCTCTCGTTCTGTTGCAAAACAGTTTTATAGCCAATATAGTCGCTATATTGATAATGTAGCAGGGCTGATTTTTATTTTCTTCGGAATCTATTTAATTTATAGTGGCGTTCAACACGCTTTAATTTGATTAAAAAAGGACAAAACATGACATTAAAAATTGCGATCGCCGGTGCAGGCGGAAGAATGGGGCGTCAATTAATTCAAGCCGTACATAATGCAGAAGGGGCAGAATTAGGTGCTGCTTTTGAGCGTAAAGGTTCCTCTTTAGTTGGCGCAGATGCCGGTGAACTAGCGGGTATTGGTGCGTTAGGTGTCAAAGTATCAGATGATTTAAATGCAGAAAAAGATAACTTTGATTTGCTGATTGATTTCACGCGTCCGGAAGGCACTCTTGAGCATATTGCATTTTGTGTCGCTAATAATAAAAAGATGGTAATTGGTACCACAGGTTTTGATGATGCAGGCAAAGCCGCAATTCAAGCTGCATCGGAAAAAATCGCCATTGTATTTGCATCCAACTTCAGCGTGGGTGTGAATTTGGTATTTAAACTATTAGAAAAAGCCGCCAAAGTGATGGGCGATTATTGCGATATCGAAATCATTGAAGCACACCACCGCCACAAAGTGGATGCACCATCTGGTACCGCACTTTCTATGGGCGAACACATTGCGAAAATTCTTGGTCGTGATTTGAAAACGCATGGTGTATTTTGTCGTGAAGGCATTACAGGTGAACGCAAACGTGATGAAATTGGTTTTTCTACCATTCGTGCCTCAGATGTAGTGGGTGAGCATAGTGTATGGTTTGCGGATATTGGTGAGCGCGTTGAAATTGCTCACAAAGCATCAAGCCGTATGACATTTGCTAATGGCGCAGTGCGTGCAGGTAAATGGTTGGAAAAACAATCTCATGGATTGTTTGATATGACCGATGTGTTGGATTTGAATAATTTATAGAGAGTAGATAGGATTTTTTAATCCACTTATTAAATAACGATCCGTACATGTTATGTGTGGATCGTTATGTTTTTGCATGATGAATCTTTGATTTAGACAGGAAAAAGATGAAGAGTATTTTCTCCTTACTTATTGCTTTTTTAGCTATTTATTTGGGTTTATCTATAGCGATTATAGTTGGTGGAATTGTTTTAGAGGCACCCAATATAAACTACAGGTTTATCTTCGAAGACACTTTTAAACCTTCAGTATTTATATTTTTTGTAATTATATTTTTTAGTTATTTAATAGCACCTAAAAAATAGTAAAATTGCATATGGGCAGAGTTCGTTAAGTCTTAATGAATTACAGTTCCAATTCAATATCACTTTCCACCCGACAACAACACAGCAAAATCTCATCGGGTTGAATAAAGGCAAGGGGCGTCTCGGCGTAAGATACCTTGCCTTTTTTGATCTTCACGCGACAAGAACCACAATAACCAGAACGACATTGATATTCATGGTGAATATGATGTTGTTCTAAAAAGTTAAGCAGAGAAGTTTGGTTATCGAAATCTAAGGTGA
>CAKAQT010000116.1:0-4467 GCA_916720325.1 Parahaemophilus parainfluenzae | reverse complement strand
GTGCGTAAAAGTACAGATAGCTCGGAAGGGTATCATCAAAGTTTGATTGATATTAAACCTGAAAATGTGGTAGAAAAACTGACCGCACTTTTAGACATTTAAGAAAGAGAGAATATAAAATGGAAATTACCTATCAACCCGTATTAGATAAAAATTATACTAAGGCAGTAAAAAAATTAAGCCGTGATATTTATAAATACAATAAATTTCGTAAGGTAATGAGGCTTGGCGATTTTTTATTATATTTATTTTGCTTGATACCAAGTCTTTTTATTGCATTTTATATAATGAACTGGGCTGAAGTTCTTTATGATTATTATGAGAATATTTTGGCCTATTATGCAGGATATATATTGTTTGTTATCTCAATGCTTTCTTTTTTCTATGCTCTTATAATACGACCTTATTTGAATATGTGTATGATTAAAAACCAAATAGGCGATAAAATGGAGAAAGGAAGTCAAACCATACGAATTCAAGAAGATGGTTTATATATTAAAATAGATCTCTGCCAAACATTATATAGTTATCATTATATTCATAATATTGAAAATAAATATGGCTATTTAGTAATTAGAGTTGGTTCTGGATTGTTTTTAGATATTCCTTATTCCGCTTTTCAAAATGATGCTCATCGAGAAGCATTTGAATCTGCTTTGCAAGAAAAAATCAACGCTTACCAAGCCGAGACTTTAAGTAAATAGAAAAAGCTTAACCAGGATATGTTAATGATATGAACCCTCTCCGCATACACTTACAATTAATTGGGATGGCCATTTTATGGGGGGCTTCTTGGCCTTGGGGGCGAATGGTTGCTCAGGCCATGCCGACATTTGTGGCTTCAAGTTTGCGATTTTTTTTCGCCATTATTCCACTCATTATTTGGCTATATGCGGCGAATCGCTTCAGATATGCAAAACAACTTAGCGCGAATCAGTGGATAGGTTTGTTTGTGACTGCCTTTTTCGGTGTTTTTGCCTATTCCACGTTTTTTATCTGGGGACTGAAATATCTTCCTGCGGGGCAAGCCGCCGTGATTGTAGCAACAAACCCTGTTTTCACGACGCTTTTGGCAATTTTTTTATTTAAAGAAAAATGGAATCGATGGGTAATACTCGGAATGATTATTGCCATGAGTGGATCGCTATTGGCTCTCACAAAAGGGAATTTTTTACAGATGATGGATTCCTTTGGCTTTGGGCAAATATTATTAATTGCCGCACTAATTTGTTGGGTCGTTTATACCTTATTGGCTAGAAAAGTACTCGCGGGTATTGATTCGCTCACTGCAACCACATTATCTTCTATTTTTGGGTTTCTATTGTTATTTATGAGTGCGTTATGCGTGGAAAGTACTGACGATTGGCTTACGGTATTGAATTTATCTCAAGGTGAGTGGATAAGCTTGCTTGGCCTCGCATTTGGTGCAACAGTTTTGGCCTATGCATGGTATTTTGATGGCGTGAAATATTTAGGAGCAGGTAATGCCGCGGCTTACATTATCCTGGTACCGATTTTAGGAATTTTATTCTCAGCTGTTTGGTTGAATGAGCAAGTGGATTTTTCCTTGATTATTGGTGGTATTTTAGCTGTGTCAGGGCTCGGTATTATGCACTGGGGAAGAGGATTAATTAAATGAAAGTATGCTTGATCAAAACGTCTTCCATGGGCGATATAATCCATACTTTGCCGGCATTAACTGATGCGCAAATAGCTATTCCTAATCTTTCTATTGATTGGGTGGTGGAAGAGAATTTTACCGAAATTCCACGTTGGCATTCTGCCGTGAAACAAATCATTCCAATTGCCTTAAGACGTTGGCGAAAATCACCTTTTTCGGTTCAAACAAAAAACGAGTGGAAATCTTACCGCACTTTATTGCAAGCTAATCAATATGATGCTGTGATTGATGCACAAGGGCTTTTTAAAAGTGCCTTTTTTGCGACACGCTTAGCCAATGGTGTTAAACATGGCTATGATTGGAAAAGTATTCGAGAGCCAATTGCCTCATTCTTCTACGATAAGAAATATGCCATATCCTATCAACAACATGCGGTAGAGCGTATTCGTCAACTTTTTGCTCAAGCATTATCTTATCCATTACCAAAAGAAAAAGGGGATTACGGTATTGCTCGTCATTTTATTTCAACTGATTCTATCGAGCCTTACGTGATCTTTTTTCATGCTACGACAAGGGATGAGAAGCATTGGCCAGAAAAAGAATGGCGAAATTTAATCGAAAAACTAACCGCACTTTCTATTCAAATTCGTTTGCCTTGGGGAAATGAAAAAGAAAAGGCGAGAGCAGAGCGATTGGCTGTCGGTTTATCTCATGTGGTCGTTTTGCCTAAGCTTTCGTTAAATGAATTGGCTTACCAAATAGCCAATGCGAAAGCCGTGGTATCGGTAGACACAGGGCTTGCCCATTTGACTGCCGCACTGGACAAACCAAATATTACGCTTTATGGCGCAACAGATCCGACCTTAGTTGGTTGTTATGGTCAAAATCAGCATTATTTAATTGCTAATTCGATGGAGAAAATTACCTCAGAGCAGGTCTTTTCTAGCCTAAATACATTAATTAAATAGTTTGTAGCATAATTGGAAATGTATTGATCTAGATTAATTTTAGTCAAAATATTGTCTATTTTCTGATAGTTGGGAAAATTTAAGATTGACACATTCAGGTTCTGGTGTATAGACTAAAAAAGTTCAATTTTTTATTAACTTCATTAAATCATAAGGAAAGCGTTATGAAAAAAACACTTCTTGCTTTATCTGTAGCTGCATTAGCAGCAGGTTCTGCACAAGCTTATAACTTCCACATTGACCAAACTGGTACTGATGTTGATTTTTACGGTTCTTTACGTGTTAAATGGGAAAGCACCTCTAACAAAACTAACTATGTAAATGGTGATGTAACTAAAGAACACATCAACCACGCAGTTGATAACAACGGTTCACGTTTTGGTTTCAAATTAAAACAAAGCTTAGGTGGCGATTTCTACGCTTTAGGCCGTGCTGAATGGCGTATGCGTGGTGAAGCACCTTCACAACATGATTTTGACCATGTTTATACTCACCAACTTTATGCCGGTTTTGGCCACAAACAATTCGGTGAATTAACTTACGGTAACATGGTAACCATCACTGATGAAGTAAAACAAACCGACTTAGCAAATACTTACAGCTTATCTGATGGCTTATTAGATGGTTCTGCACGTCGTGTAACTCAATATGTGTACAATGGTAACTATGGTGATAACAAAGTTAAATTTGGTGCATACTACGGTGGTTCAAGCAAACGTAGCATGAAAAACCTTGATTTAGCGAACAAACGTAAAAATGCTTGGGGTACAGGTCTTATCTTCAATCATGCAATTGATAGCATCCAAAATGTAACCGTAGCAGCTGGTTTTACTCGTGAAATTTCTGAAAATGCGAATAATACTGCATACTACCGCAATGCTTATGGATTAGGTTTAGCGTATAACTTCGTTCACACTACTTATGGTTTAGATTTAGAACGTCAAGTAACTAAAAACCAAGGTGACAAACGTACTAAAAATGAAGTGCGTGCGATTGTTCGTCAAGGTTTAAACGAAGATTGGAACGTATATGCAATGTATGCGTATAAAACAGATAAACAATTTGGTGATACAGACAGAACTCGTCAATTCATGGTAGGTACTGAATACTACGTATATAATCAAGGTTCTTTAAAAGTGAAACCATTCTTAGAATGGCAAGCTACTCGTACTAAATACGAAAACAGCACTGTAGATCGTAGCCGTGATTTCAAAACTGTTATCGGTTTACGTGCATACTGGTAATTTATCAGTTTAATCTTATAAAACGAGCGGATAGTGAAAGCTATCCGCTTTTCTTTTTGGCTTGTAATTTTGATTTTCACCCCCATAATACTGCACAGGCACAAAGTGCGGTAACAAAACGACATCTTTTTTGAACGTTTACAATTTATTCTCAAAATTGACTGCACTTTTTACTCAAAGAATAAATAGGAACAAATAATGAATTACACTCAAGACAATGACAAACTTTACCGTTACCTTTTCCAAAACCGTGCTGTGCGTGGTGAATGGGTACGATTAAACCAAACTTTTATTGATACTTTGAATACCCACCATTATCCAAAAGCGGTACAAAACTTATTGGGTGAGATGATGGTGGCGACGAATTTGTTGACCGCCACATTAAAATTTAATGGCAATATTACAGTTCAAATTCAAGGTGATGGTCCATTAAAATTAGCCTTAGTTAATGGCAATGATCAGCAACAAATTCGTGCTTTAGCACGTGTGCAAGGTGATATTCAAGACGGCATGAGCCTACATGATATGATCGGCAAAGGCGTATTAGTTATTACGATTGCACCAACCGAGGGTGAGCGCTATCAAGGCGTTATCGGTTTAGATAAACCAACCATTACGGAATGTTTAGAAGACT
>CAKAQT010000115.1:0-4507 GCA_916720325.1 Parahaemophilus parainfluenzae | reverse complement strand
TCTTTTGTCAAAGAAGTCGGCAGAATGAATATTCAATTCAATGAAGAAAATTGGGCTGAGTTATTGAAAGGTTATAACACCCCAAACGCCTAAGAAAGGACAATAAAAAAGACCGCCTAATGCGATCTCTGTAAAATGGTCCCCCCTACCGGACTTGAACCAGTGACCAAGCGATTATGAGTCGCCTGCTCTAACCGACTGAGCTAAGGGGGGAAAGTGCGAGTGATTATAGAGAAATAATCCGTTGAAGTCTATATACAAAAGGATGGTCGTTTGAAAATTGACCATCCTTTTTAGATCTATTATTGCAATACCGAAATATCCGCCACTTGTAAGAACAAGCCTTGTAACGTGTTTAAAATCGCTAAACGGTTTTGACGTAGCGCTGGATCTTCAGCATTTACCATTACGTTATCAAAGAAGCTATCTACTGGTGCGCGTAAGTTAGCTAATTTATCTAATACTGCGGTGTAATCGCCTTGTGCGATAAGCGGTTGTACTTCAGTGCGTAATGCAAGTACCAGTTCAGCAAGGGCTTTTTCTGCTGGCTCTACGCAAGCGGTAAAATTGATCTCGCCAATTGCAGCATCCGCTTTGGCTAAGATATTGCTGACACGTTTATTTGCTGCCGCTAACGCTTCTGCTGAATCTAAAGTACGGAAGTGTGAAACCGCACGCACACGTGCATCAAAATCAGCTGGACGAGTTGGACGACGCGCCAATACGGCTTGAATCACATCTACCGCAATGCCTTCATCTTGATACCATGCACGGAAACGGCCGAGCATGAAGTCCACCACATCAGCAACCACATTTTGATTCGTGAGTTTATCACCGAAAAGTGCGGCTGATTTTTTCACTAAATCTTCTAAATCCAGCGGTAAGTTTTTCTCTACGATAATACGTAACGCACCTAATGCCGCACGACGCAATGCAAATGGGTCTGCGCTACCTTTTGGTGCTTGGCCGATGCCGAAGATCCCTGTTAAAGTGTCAAATTTATCCGCTAAAGCGACCGCACTTGCCACTAAAGATTTTGGTAATTCATCACCCGCAAAGCGTGGCATATATTGCTCATTTAATGCTACTGCCACTTCTTCATCTTCACCATCATGACGAGCATAGTGCATTCCCATTACGCCTTGTGTATCAGTGAATTCGAATACCATGTTGGTCATCAAGTCACATTTTGACAGTAAACCTGCACGTTTTGCTTTCGCTTCATCTGCACCAATTTGTTTTGCAATTTCGCCTGCAAGTTGCTCAATGCGGTCTGTTTTGTCTTTCAATGTGCCCAGTTGTTGTTGGAACAACACGGTTTCTAAACGCGGTAAACGATCGACCAGTTTTTGTTTTAAGTCGGTTTTGAAGAAGAATTCCGCATCGGTTAAACGTGGACGAACCACTTTTTCGTTCCCTTCGATAATCGCGGTTGGATCTTCTGGGTTGATGTTCGAGACAAAAATAAAGTGCGGTAATAATTTGCCGTCTTTGTCATAAATTGGGAAATATTTTTGGTCGCCTTTCATGGTGTAAACCAAAGCTTCCGCCGGCACTGCTAAGAAACGCTCTTCAAATTTTGCCGCTAATACATTTGGATATTCCACCAATGAAGTCACTTCTTCAAGCAAGCCTTCTTCAATATCAGCCACGCCGCCAAGTGCGGTCGCTTTTGCTTGAGATTTTGCAAGGATTTCTGCTTTACGTTCGTTGAAATCGGCTACTACAGAACCTTTTTCACGCAATAATTGCGGATATTGGTCTGCATGTTGAATTTCAAATTCTTTCTCGCCTAAGAAACGGTGACCGCGAATGGTGCGAGCACTTGCCACACCTAAAATTTCGCCTTCGATTAACTCATCACCTAACAACATAGTCACAGTATGAACCGGACGAATAAATTGCACGGTTTTATCTGCCCAACGCATTGGTTTTGGAATTGGCAATTTCGCCAATGCATTTGCCACAATATCGTTCAGCAAGTTTTTGGTCGGTTGACCTTCAATTTTCGCACGATGAACAAGCCATTCACCTTTATCAGTTGCAATGCGTTCTGCTTGCTCAACGGTAATCCCACAACCACGCGCCCAGCCTTCGGCCGCTTTAGTTGGTTTACCTTCTGCATCAAAGGCAGCTGACACTGCAGGTCCGCGTTTTTCAATTTCTTTGCTCGGTTGTTGTGTAGCTAAGTTCAACACTTTCACCGCCAAACGACGCGGTGCCGCAAACCATTCGATTTTATCAAAGGTTAAACCTGCTTGATTCAATTCTGCTTCAACGTTATCCGCAAAAGAGGTCGCTAATGTTTTGAGAGCTTTTGGTGGCAGCTCTTCAGTGCCGATTTCTACTAGGAAGTTTTGGGTTGTCATTTTGTTTCTCTTATCTAAAAACTATTTATCAAATTTCGAATAATATAAAGTATGACCGCAAGTTTGACATACATGAGCTATCGCTACTGGCTTATCATGCTCGCCCGCATGTGGGGTAAATCTTTGTATAATTCCGATATCTTTGGAACCACATTGATTACATTCAACCCTACCATTTTGGACCAAATGTGGATATTTACTTTTGTATTTCTCAAACGTATTTTCTTTCGTATATTTTATAAATTCTGAATTTTTCTTTCCTAATTTATAAATTACAAAAATAAATATTAAAAAGAATAGTATAAAAGGCATAGGAATACCTAGTAAATCCACCTTACGCTCTCCGTTCTTCACTTCTGCCAAATCTCCCCTACCCCTCTTTGCTAAAGAGGGGATTGGATCTTTGGAGAGTTAAATATTTATGTTCTACTTTAACGTTTTTTGAAAGCAGATAATTTAATCTCTATTGGAAATTAAAATGTAAATGAGCCAGTTACTATCAATTTATTCAAGAATCCCCCTCTTTAGTAAAGAGGGGTAGGGGAGATTTACTCGCTTCGCTCGCACTTCGTGCCATTGCTAAAGCAACGTTCAAACGCAAGCGTTTGTGGCAGAAGGTAATCCAACCTCATACTCAATAATCCCTCATATTCTAAAATATAGATAGCCCACTACTGTCAATTTACTCATGAATTCCCCTCTTTAGCAAAGAGGGGTTAGGGGAGATTTGACAGAGGTTAATCCAGCCTCATACTCAATCAGCCCTTACATTCTCCAAAAATAAATAAATCTGCTCTACCACCGCTTCAATTTCACGCATGACTTCATCATTGCTAAATCGCATCACCGTAAAACCAAGTGAATTTAATTCTGCATCTCGCAATGCATCTTTTTCCTGATAATCAGGTTCATAGTGCTGACTACCGTCTAATTCGATAATCAGCTTTGCTTTCGCACAATAAAAATCAACGATATAACTTAAAAGTGGCTTTTGTCGATTAAATCGAAATCCTAATAATTGATCTCGATTGATGCGTTGCCATAATTTTCTTTCCGCATCCGTCTGATCCACTCGCAATTTCTGCGAATTCTCTTTTAAGTATTTTTCATAGGGTTGCATGAACGCTATTTCTTACCGTTCTCAATCCCTTCACTCAACACCTTTTGAAAACGCTCGTAATCACAAAAGCCATTTTCATCTTTTTCACAGCCTTTGAGGGTTAATGCTGTTTGGTTTGGTGGTGTCGCTAAACTTAATGGCGTGATGTTAATCAGCTGTTCTGTGCTTTGATACACATAATCCAACTTAAATTTAAGTTTGCCACTTGGTTTATGCTTCCACACTTCAAATAACAACTTGCCACCGATTGGGATATTTTCCAATGAATCATTCAATTCATAAGGCTCAACACCTAATGCCGCAAGCAGAGCGACGATATTAGAATCGTGTCCAACCAATAAGTTAATTTTGTTTTCGCTATTTAGCTGTTGCTGAATAAATGCCAATAACGGGTATGAGGCATTTTGTGCTAACGCTTCGTTGTTTTTAAATAACGTGCGGTAATATTCGTTTTTAATTTCATTAATTGCACGCCATTTTTCTTGGCTATTCACACGACCGTTTGCGATTTCTGAATCAGGCTTGCCCACATAATGCGCGAGCAATAATGCACTAACTATTTTCTTTCCTGTGCTGATAGAGCCAGTAATTTTGACTGACTTGCCGTCTTTAATACTGTATTCACCGACTTTTCCACCTAAATCACACTCGCCTTTTTGCAAGCAGTTTGGTGAATTTTTATAATCGATGATTTCACTCAATAGCGCATAATTTGGCGCTAATTTTTGCTGTAAAGCGGTTAAATCAACGTTATTTTTTGCAGATTCAATCAAGGCTTGACTTGGATTATGCGCCTGCGTGTTAAAAATTGGATCTTTTTCTGAACCAATTTTACCGTGATGTTGCAGTTGAACATTACAGCCCGCAAATGCGCCAGAAACAATCGCCTGACCTGTTGCAATAGTCCGTTGCACTCCATTCGCATAAGCGAAAATACCTTCGCCCGATGCACAACGATCTGTAGTTAATAATCCTTTATCCGCAAGCCATTGTCCTAAATATTGGCCGAAATAGGTTT
>CAKAQT010000114.1:0-4538 GCA_916720325.1 Parahaemophilus parainfluenzae | reverse complement strand
GTTTTTCACGACGGCGATTCGTTTCGGTAATGGCTTTTTCCATAGATTTAGTAATGCTATCAGCATACAAAATCGCTTTACCATTCAAGTTTCGAGCGGCACGACCGATGGTTTGAATTAAGGAACGCTCAGAACGCAAGAAACCTTCTTTATCCGCATCTAAAATCGCCACAAGAGAAACTTCTGGAATATCTAAGCCCTCACGTAACAAGTTGATACCAACCAACACATCGAATTCCCCTAAACGCAAATCACGAATAATCTCTACACGCTCAACAGTATCAATATCAGAATGCAAATAACGTACACGAATTCCATGTTCATCTAAGTAATCTGTTAAATCTTCCGCCATTTTCTTCGTCAGCGTCGTCACTAAAACACGCTCATTTTGGTCCGCTCTTTGACGTGCTTCAGACAGTAAATCATCCACTTGAATGGATACTGGACGAATTTCAATTTGTGGATCGAGTAAGCCTGTTGGACGTACCACCTGATCGACAATTTCAGTGCCCGATTTTTCCAACTCATAAGGTCCTGGTGTTGCTGAAACGTAAATCGTCTGCGGCGCCAAACGTTCAAATTCTTCAAAGCGTAATGGACGATTATCCAATGCAGAAGGCAAACGGAAACCATATTCCACTAAGGTTTCTTTACGAGAACGGTCACCACGATACATCCCACCAATTTGCGGCACAGTCACGTGTGATTCATCAATAATCAAAATCGCATCAGACGGCATATAATCAAATAATGTCGGAGGCGGTTCCCCCTCATTTCTGCCTGAAAGATAGCGTGAATAGTTTTCGATGCCTGAGCAATAGCCGAGCTCGTTCATCATCTCAATGTCAAATTGTGTACGCTGAGTAATGCGCTGCTCTTCCAGCAATTTATGCTCTTTGATGAAATATTCACGGCGTTGCACAAGCTCCGCTTTGATTTTTTCAATGGCATCTAAAATACGCTCTCTTGGCGTCACATAGTGGGTTTTCGGATACACCGTAAAACGCGGAACCGCGCCAAAACTTGTGCCCGTTAAAGGATCAAATAAACTTAAACGTTCAATTTCATCATCAAATAATTCAATTCTTACCGCACGATCGTCAGATTCTGCAGGGAAAATATCAATCACTTCGCCGCGCACTCGGAATGTACCACGCTGAAAGGCTTGATCGTTTCTTGTATATTGTAATTCTGCCAACTTCGCTAAAATCTGACGTTGATCGATAATTGCACCTTGCTGTAAATGCAACATCATCTGCAAATAGCTATCTGGATCACCCAAACCATAAATTGCTGATACGGATGCGACTACGATAGTATCTCGACGCTCCAAAAATGACTTCGTAGCTGAAAGACGCATCTGTTCAATTTGATCATTAATTGAAGCATCTTTTTCGATAAAGGTATCACTACTCGGCACATAAGCTTCTGGCTGATAGTAATCATAGTATGAGACGAAATATTCCACCGCGTTTTCAGGAAAGAATGCTTTCATTTCCGCATAAAGCTGAGCGGCAAGGGTTTTATTTGGGGCAAGCAACATCGCTGGGCGATTTAATGTTGCAATGACATTTGCAATGGTAAAGGTTTTACCCGATCCCGTTACCCCTAGAAGTGTTTGATGAGCCAAACCATCCTCTAAATTTTCGACTAATTTTTCGATTGCTTGGGGTTGGTCACCGGACGGTTTAAAATCGGAATGAAGGATAAAAGGCTTAGTATTAATTTTCTCTGCCATAAGTGCGGTCAATTTTTTACTGTTTTAGAAGTGTGGCTATTTTAGCACATTTATTACTCCAAATTGAGCGATAAAAATCCAAGTTTTACACACACTTAGGCGTGTCAAGTCTTAAACACTTCAAAATTGAAAAATATTTTATTTTTTTTGCTGGACTTTATGTAACATATTGATATTTAAATAAATATCAACGAATGGCTAATAGATGAACAATTTGAGACAAAGCCAGTCTGCACCAGTGGTTGACCATTTTAAACAAAAACAATCCACAAAGTTATCCACAGGCTTTGTGGATAGCAAAAACGGTAAATTTTTTTGTAATTTTTTTCATTTTGAGTATTGACAAGCGACAGGTCGCTCATTAAAATGCGCGCCTATTCTTTGTGATACCAAATTTATTCCTCCTTAGTTCAGTCGGTAGAACGGTGGACTGTTAATCCATATGTCGCAGGTTCGAGTCCCGCAGGAGGAGCCAAATTTCTCTTTTGGTTTAGCTTTCGTTTGTCTCCTTTTACGAATCCTAAATTTGTAGCCAAAAGAATTTAAGCCCATCGTGTTGATGGGCTTTATTTTTATCTAATCTATACTGATTGAATGGATTATCAGGCTAATTTAATGATGATCGATCATCCATTAAATTATCGCATTCCCAGCCAATATAGTCGCCTGAAAACTCCATAGCTAATTTTTCAAAGCGCTCTACCCACTCGAAGATCTCATTACTGTCTAATGAAAGCTCTTGCTCCAATTTCACCATGAAATAAGGCTGTTCATCTTCTTCCGTCTGGATGGCTTGGCTTGAATATTTCAACGTACTAAAAGACACTTTTCCAAGTGTTAGTTCATCCATAAAGGGGAACATTTTTTCTTCTTCATCAAAATGAAAAGTATGCTCAATCAAATAAGTATCACTTAAATTGCGCCCTTTGCTATTCAGCATACTCAAAATCTCTTCTGTCGCATTTAATTTCATTTCCAATGGTGAAGCCAATAAGAAATCGAAATAGGTATCCCAATTGGGATCATCCTGCACATTGATCTCTGAAACAAAATCAAGCTGTTGAAGGGTTTCTTTAAGCAAAGCATCATGTTCACAATAAAAATGCATTTTTGCCTGATGGTTGCAAATAAAATGCCCAGCAAAGAAAACATTCGGAAGTGCGGTCAATTGTGCAAGAATTTTAAAAAGACGATTAATCAATTTTTCATATTCGTCTTCATTCGGCAAACCATCCTCATCTCCCTGATAAGGCACGGTAAATTGCACAACTTTACTAAGATGTTTACCATGATAAACATCTAAATCTTCAATATTTGCGGTAAACACGGCAGGCATACCATTCACTTGTGAACGGTAATTCTGCCAATTTGCCATATCCATGCTACTTTCCTATTTAAACTCTGCCCAGATTGGTGCGTGATCTGACGGTTTTTCCATCGCACGAATATCCAATGCAATGCCAACATCCACGCAATGCTCTGCTAATTGATGATTGACTAAAATATGATCGATACGTAATCCACGGTTGTCATCGAAACCTTTTGAGCGATAATCAAACCACGAGAACTTGTCATTGACTGTTGGATTTAATTTGCGGAACGTATCTTCCAATCCATAATCGTATAAGCGTTGATACCATTCACGCTCTTCAGGTAAGAATGAACATTTACCAGTACGCAACCAACGTTTGCGGTTTTCATCGCCGATACCAATATCTAAATCGCTTGGACTGATATTCATATCGCCCATAATTAAAATCGGATTGGCTTTATCGTGATCTTGTTCTAAATAGCGTTGAAGATCCGCATAAAATTTTTCTTTTGCCGGAAACTTGGTTTCATGTGCACGGCTTTCGCCTTGTGGAAAATAGCCATTAATTACCGTTAATAAACCAAATGGCGTTTCTAAATCTGCCATAATAATGCGTTTTTGCGCATCTTCATTATCTGTTGGAAAACCACGACGTACCGCTTTTGGTTCTTGTTTGGTTAACAGTGCTACACCATAGTGGCCTTTTTGTCCGTGATGAAAAACGTGATACCCCAGATTTTCAGTAATCGCATAAGGAAAGTCCTCATCCGCTACTTTGATTTCTTGTAAACCAATCACATCCGGTTGGTATTTTTCAATAATTGCTTCAAGTTGATGAGGGCGAGCACGTAACCCATTAATATTAAAAGAGATAAATTTCATTTTTGTTCCTAATGTGAAAAATTGGGTCTATTATACAAAATAATTGAAATCTTAACCGCACTTTTCCTGTTCAGTTGAGTCCGCTAGTACTGAGCTAAATTCTTGAATCTGAGACATGACACCTTGACGATACCACCACTCCCCTTCTTTCGGTGGGCTAAACACATCAAATGACTGACCTTTAAATTCAAATTGCAATCTTGCAGCATGCAAATAAGTGCGGTCAATATTTTCAGTGTTTTTACCATAAAGCGAATCACCTAAAATCGGACTCCCTAAGCTTTTCATCGCGACACGCAATTGATGGGTTTTACCGGTTTGTGGTTTTAAAATAAATAATCGTAAATTGGGCTTGCAACTTACACTTTCAAAACGCGTAATTGCGGGATTTTCTTTCGATTGGCAAAGTTTCCAAGCTCCATTACGAGACTTTTGCATATCGCCGACAATCAATCCTTGTTTCTTTTTAGGCTTTTGATTGCTGAGAGCAAGGTAAGTCTTTTGGATATGGTGTTCAGAAAAAAGTCGGAAAAATTCAGCCGCACTTTCGACATTTAATGCCAAAATAAGTAAACCTGATGTCACTTTATCTAATCGATGAACAAG
>CAKAQT010000113.1:0-4553 GCA_916720325.1 Parahaemophilus parainfluenzae | reverse complement strand
CATATGTTGCCACATCAACAAATCTACTTGTGCAATATGCAATTCCAACCACTCAGAATGTTAGTAAAATCTAACTCTGTGCCTGAATTGCAAAAAATTAACTATGGTACAGATTTACAAGATGTGTTTAATAAAATTCGTGAGTTTGAACAAGCAAATCCATAAAACACTAAAAAGCGTGCTAAAATAAGCACGCTTTTTTATCAATAAAATAAAGGAATTCAGAATGCGTCCAAATAATCGTGAAAATCATCAGCCTCGTCCAATTAAAATCACCCGTAATTACACGAAACATGCTGAAGGCTCAGTATTAGTGGAATTTGGTGATACTAAAGTATTATGTACGGCGAGTGTTGATGAAAGCGTACCGCGTTTCTTAAAAGGACAAAATCAAGGTTGGGTGACAGCAGAATATGGCATGTTACCTCGCTCTACACACAGCCGTATGCAACGTGAAGCGGCAAAAGGCAAACAAGGTGGACGCACCATGGAAATTCAACGCTTAATCGCTCGTTCATTACGTGCTATGGTTGACTTAGAGGCCCTTGGCGAACGTTCTATTACCTTAGACTGCGATGTGATTCAAGCGGATGGCGGTACAAGAACTGCGTCTATCACCGGTGCAGCAGTGGCTTTATGTGATGCTATCAATGGTTTAATTGCAAATGGCACATTAAAAACCAATCCAATCAAAGGTCTCGTTGCTGCAATTTCAGTTGGAATTGTTGAGGGTGAGGCTGTATGTGATTTGGAATATGTAGAAGACTCAGCCGCCGAAACAGATATGAACGTTGTGATGATGGAAGATGGCCGCATGATCGAAGTGCAAGGTACCGCAGAAGGCGAACCATTCAGCCACGAAGAATTACTCACCTTATTAGGCTTAGCCAAACAAGGCTGCGAACAAATCTTCGCTGCACAACGTGAAGCATTAGGTTTATAGGAACAAAAAATGGAAAGCTACAAAATCGAATTTATTAAATTTGCCTTGAGCCGTAACGTGCTTAAATTTGGCGAGTTTGCACTAAAATCAGGTCGAAAAAGTCCTTACTTTTTTAATGCAGGATTATTCAGCACTGGCGCAGATCTCGCTCTCTTAGGTGAATTCTATGCGAAAGCGATTCAATCAAGTGCGGTCGATTTTGATGTCATTTTTGGGCCTGCCTATAAAGGCATTCCGATTGCGACGAGCGTTTCCATTGCACTATTCAATCAATTTAACCGTGATACGCCTGTTTGCTTTAACCGCAAAGAAGCCAAAGATCACGGTGAAGGCGGTAATTTGATCGGTAGCCCATTAACCGGCAATGTGTTGTTAGTCGATGATGTCATTACAGCTGGCACAGCCATTCGTGAATCCATGGCACTTCTTGAAGCCAATCACGCGAAATTAGCCGCTGTCTTTATTGCATTAAATCGTCAGGAAAAAGGCAAAGGGGAACTTTCTGCCATCCAAGAAGTGGAACGCGACTATCAATGCCAAGTGCTTTCCATTATTGATTTGGATGATTTAATGCAATTCATTGAAAAAGAACCCGATTATCAGCAATATTTACCTGCGATGCGGGCTTATCGTGAAAGTTATGGTGTGTAATTCATCACTTGAAAAATAAGAATAAAGCCATATTAATGTAAGGGCAGACATTTGCGTCTGCCCATTATTGTCAAAAGACCTTTTGACCGCACTTTAGGGGAAGAGAATGTATTTTTTTGGAAAGATTATCGGCGTTTTTCTCGGTTTTAAATGGGGGGGCTTTTTCGGCGCCATCGCTGGACTGATTTTAGGCTCTATCGCAGATAAAAAACTTTATGAGCTTGGTTCAGTTAACTCTAGCTTTTTTAAGAAAAAAACGACTCGACAAGCGCTCTTTATGCAAACTACTTTTGCGGTACTTGGACATTTAAGTAAATCCAAAGGTCGTGTGACAGAAGAAGATATTCAACTGGCGAATCAGTTGATGAACCAGATGCAATTAGATGAGAGCCATCGCAAACTCGCTCAAGAGGCCTTTCGTCGCGGTAAAGAAGCCGATTTCCCTTTACGCCAGGTGATTCGTGAATTCCGCATTGGATGTGGACAACGTGCTGACTTACTGAGAATGTTCTTACACGTGCAAGTGCAGGCTGCCTTTGCTGATTCTCAATTACATGAGTCAGAAAAAGAAGTGCTTTATGTGGTAGCCGAAGAACTTGGTCTTTCCCGTATGCAGTTTGAGCAAATGCTGGCAATGGAAATTGCGGCTCGCCAATTTACCCAAGGTGGATTCTATCGCCAATACCAACAAGGCGGTTATCAACAGCAAGGTGGCTACCAATACCAACAAGGCGGTTATCAACAGCAAGGTGGCTACCAATACCAACAAGGTGGTTACCAACAATCTTCAGGCCCTACATTAAGCGATGCCTATAAAGTATTGGGTGTGAGTGAAAACGATGATCGCAATGCCGTAAAACGTGCATATCGTCGTTTAATGAATGAGCATCACCCAGATAAATTAGTCGCGAAAGGCTTACCGCCAGAAATGATGGAAATGGCTAAAGAAAAAGCGCAACAAATCCAAGCCGCTTACGATTTAATTTGTAAAGTGAAAGGCTGGAAATAGTGCGTGTTATCCTCGCCCCCATGCAAGGAGTGCTTGATCCTTTCGTTCGCCAGCTTTTAACCGAAGTGAATGAATACGATCTCTGCATCACCGAGTTTGTTCGCGTGGTGGATCAACTCTTACCCGAAAAAGTCTTTTATCGTCTTTGCCCTGAACTCAAAAATCAGGGCTTTACCCCTTCTAAAACACCTGTTCGTGTCCAACTTTTAGGTCAACATCCAAACTGTCTTGCTGAAAATGCTAATCGCGCCATTGAGCTTGGCTCACATGGTATTGATTTAAATTGTGGCTGCCCATCCAAAACCGTTAATGGGAGCAACGGAGGCGCAGCTCTACTCAAACAACCTGAATTAATTTATCAAGCGACCCTAGCCTTACGAAAAACCGTACCTAGTCATTTACCTGTCAGTGTGAAAGTGCGATTAGGTTGGGATTGTACTTCACAAGCGTTTGAAATTGCCGATGCCGTACAACAAGGTGGTGCGACTGAAATCACTATTCACGGTCGAACCAAAGCCGATGGGTATCGTGCCGATCGCATCAATTGGGAAAAAATCGGTGAAGTGAGATCTCGCTTAACGATCCCAGTGATTGCTAATGGTGAAATTTGGCGTTGGGAAGATGGTCAAGCATGTTTGAAAGCGACAGGTTGCGAAGATCTAATGGTCGGGCGTGGTGCATTAAATATCCCAAACTTAAGCCTTGTACTCAAACAAAATTGCGAAAAAATGCCTTGGGTGGATATTCAAAAAATCTTGCAAAAATATGCGGAAATGGAAAATTTCCATGATTCCGGTTTTTACCATGTTGCCCGAATCAAACAATGGCTACGCTATCTCAATAAAGAATATCCTGAAGCAGACATTGTTTTTGAGCGAATTAAAACCATCAAAACTGCAGAAGATCTGAGAGAACGACTCTGTCAGTGCTAAAAAAGCGCGGTCAGAATAGACGGCTTTTTAGTATTATCCCCACTCGTACGATGAGTGCTTACAGTCAAACAAAACTTGACCAAAATCAAAAAGCTATCATACAGAATCAGTAGAATCGATGAGGCATATACCACAAAAAAGGAGAGGTGCCTTATGAAGACTCGTCTATTGCTTTCTAGCTTACTTATCGCATTAAGCGCAACATCATTTGCCCAAACGCATAAAGCGCATTGGTCTTATAATGGAAAAGAAAGCCCTGAACATTGGGGTGATTTGCTCACCGAATATCAAACCTGTAAGCTAGGGAAAGTTCAGTCGCCTGTTAATCTGGAAGCAGATAACGGCATGAAAGTGGCAAATAAACCACTTAAGATGAATTACTTCCCTGCGGAGTATCAAGTAGAAAACAATGGACATACTGTGCAAGTCAGTGTTGCACAAGAAAATGCACCATTTATTATGCTCAACAATAAACCATTTTATTTAAAACAATTTCACTTTCACACACCAAGTGAACATACCTTTAAACGCCAACATTATCCTTTAGAAATTCATTTTGTCCATCAAAGTGAAGATAAAGCTTTAGCAGTTGTTGCCGTAATGGTCAATGAAGGCGAAGCGAATCCAGCATTAGCACCGGTCGTTGAGAAAAAACTCACCGTTGGACAAAAAGAAAAATTGGCTCAACAGATTGATATTAAAGCGCTAATGCCAAAAGAGATGGCACGCTTCCGCTTAAATGGATCACTCACCACTCCACCTTGTAGTGAAAACGTGGCTTGGACCATTTTTAAATCACCAATTCAAGCAAGCAAAGCACAAATTGCCGCGATAGAAGAAATGGAAGGGAAAAACAACCGTCCAACGCAACCATTAAATCAGCGTGATGTGGAAGTTGAACAATAAATAAAAAATGCGTGGATAATCTCCACGCATTTTTTCTTCAGATTAGAAAAGATTAAAGGTGAATGTTGCCATCATAGATATGAGTCGCATCGCCAGTCATATAAAGCGGTGA
>CAKAQT010000112.1:0-4591 GCA_916720325.1 Parahaemophilus parainfluenzae | reverse complement strand
ATCAGCATACGTTAAACTACTTTGCAAACCGCCAAAAAGTGCGGTCAATATGAGAAATGTTTTTGTATATTTCATTTTCTTTCCTTATTATAGAAAAATCTTCAGCTTACATTTCATTAGACGAAGACAAGCCCATTTTCTTACAAAATAAGGCAATTTTTTACCGCACTTTGTGCAAGGAACCTTTATGCCAAACATACATCTCCGCAATAATTATCAAAAAGCTGTTGTTTGTATGGTGTTAGCTTACATCAGCATTGCCTTAATGGGCGTATTTGTAAAATACGCCTCTGATGAATTACCGTCCAGTGAAATTTTATTTTCCCGCTTCTTTATTGGTTTTGTTTTTCTCCTGCCTTTTTTGATTAAAGATGGGGATTTCAAAGTCGATATGTCCCAATGGAAGTTTCTCGTTTTGCGTAACCTCGCCGGCATAGCCAGTATGTTGTTAACCTTTTACGCTATTAAATATTTACCGATTTCCATTGCAATTTTATTGATGAATACATCCGCACTTTTTGTGCCTTTATTGCTGTTTTTCTTTAAAGTCAGAACACCATTAAAAGTATTAGCTTGCAGTTTTATGGGTTTTATTGGTGTATCCATCATTATGCTGACCAACGGCTCAATGAATATCAATCCTCTCCATGCAGGCTATGCTTTGGGTGCGGCAGTCTTAGCTGCGATGGCATTTATCAGCTTACAAGAGCTAAATAAACACAATTCACCTAAAAATATCGTGTTTTATTTCCACTTGCTAGGCTCTATTTTGTTGCCACTCTTTTTTATCGCACAATGGGAAATACCAACATTGCATGGATTTACTTTATTACTTTTGGTGGGCGGATTCGGTCTTATTTTCCAATTATTACTCACTCGCGCCTTTAAATACGCGCCTGCCAATGTCATTACGCCTTTTGCTTTTACTGGCGTGATTTTCTCCAGCATCTGTGACTGGTTCTTCTGGGATAACGTACCAAGCCTAAATTTCTGGATTGGTTCATTAGTCATTATTATTGCCGTCAGTTTACTTGCCAGAATGCGGGCAAAATAGAGAAATCCGACCAAATAGCTAGAATATAACTATTCTCAATAACATTGTTTGAATGTATAATCCTAATGCTTTTTATTATTGAGGACACAACATGAAAAAATTATTCAAAACTACTTTAGCTTCCGCATTATTAATGGTATCCGCATTTGCTAGCGCCGTGACGGTTAAAGATGCGAAAGGTGAATTTACCCTTGATAAAACCCCAAGCCGTGTTGTGGCATTGGAATATTCCTTTGTAGATGCCTTAGCCCAAGTCGGTGTTAGCCCAGTGGGTGTGGCTGACGATAACAAAGTCGATCGTATTTTGCCGCAAGTACGTGAAAAAATTGCTGCATGGCAATCCGTTGGCACGCGTTCTCAACCGAGTCTTGAAGTGATTGCTTCCCTCAAACCTGACTTAATTATTGCCGATCCTTCCCGTCATACTGCGGTATTTGAAGAATTGAAAAAAATTGCGCCAACAGTGATGTTCGATTCTCGTCATGAAAGCTACCAAGAAAATCTTGAAACCGCGCAGAAAATTGGTGATTTAGTCGGTAAAAGCGCTGAAATGAAAGCGAAGATCAATGAGCATAATGATTACATTGCCAACATTGCAAAAAATCTAGGTGTACAAGGCAAAAAAGCCTCATTTGGTACTTCCCGAGAAGATAAATTTAATATCCAAAATGACAATGGCTATGTGGGTAGTTTCTTAACGACATTAGGTTTTGCCCCAACCAAACTCAATAGCGATCAAGCTTTCGTGGAAATCAACCTTGAACAATTAGTAATGGAAAAACCGGAATACTTGTTCATCGCCCATTATCGTGATGAAAGTATTGCGCGCAAATGGGAAGCTGAGCCACTTTGGAAAGCCATTCCTGCCGTCAAAGCGAACCATGTTTACAGTGTTGACTCCGACATGTGGGCGCGTGGTCGCGGTTTAGAAGCAAGCAAAATTATGGCAAAACAAATTGAAGATTTCGTGAAGCAAAAATAATGATGAAGTCCACTTTCCGTTGGGGACTTCCCCTTATCATTCTGGCTTTCCTATTATGGGGAAGCCTGTTTTTGTATTATCCCATCGAAATTCGACCGCTTGCAGCGTTACAAGCGTTCCTCCCCGATGGCGATGAAATTGCCAAAATTACGGTAACCGATTTACGCCTACCGCGCGCATTAGTTGGCATGATTTTAGGTGCCAATCTTGCGGTGGCGGGGGCGTTATTACAAACCATTACGCGCAATCCACTAGCCTCGCCTACGCTACTCAGCGTGAACTCGGGAGCCAGTCTTGCCATGGTAACCGCCAGTGCGTTTAGCCCTTTGATTCTTTCTGGTTATAGTATTGCTTTAGTGGCTAGCATCGGCGGCGGTCTGAGTTGGTTTGTGGTAATGCTGATCAGCAATGGTTGGAAAGATAATAGTGGAGATCGTAGCCGAGTGATTTTAGCGGGGATTGCCGTATCACTACTTTGTGCAGCGCTCACGAAATTGGTGCTCATTATCGCGGAAGATCATGCCTTCGGTATTATGAGTTGGCTAGCTGGCGGCATTGCACATGCCCGTTGGAATGAATTATTGACGTTATTTCCGTTCTTTATTTTGACCGCACTTTTCTGCCTGTTTTTTGCCAGCCGTTTGAATTTACTCAATTTAAGCGATGAATCCGCTCGTTCGCTAGGCATCAATCTCTTCCGTTTACGTTGGTACGCTAACATCATGGCGTTATTGATTGTAGGTTCAAGCGTGAGTGTTGCTGGCCCAGTTGCCTTTATTGGCTTACTCGTGCCCCACCTTGCCCGCTATTGGATTGGTTATGACTTGCGAAAATCGCTCCCTATGGCGATGTTACTCGGCGCAATTTTAATGCTCGCTGCAGATACCATTGCCCGCGCGGTCAACTTTCCTAGTGAAGTGCCTGCTGGTGCGGTGCTTGCCTTAATCGGTGCCCCAGTCTTTGTATTATTTGCCAGAGGAAGACACTAATGCGAGCTTCTCATGTATCTTTTCGCGCTATCGGCTTTTATGTCGTCACGCTTAGTCTGATGGTACTACTCTTTGGATTGAGTATTCGCCTTGGCACTTATACGCTTTCCTTTGAGGAAATTTGGGCGGCCTTTCAGCCTGACGATAAAAACTATTTTACCTTGATGGAATATCGCCTACCCCGTGCAGTGTTAGCGATTTTATTAGGCGGCGCCTTAGCAATTTCCGGTGTGCTAGTGCAAAGCGTGGTGCGCAATCCACTTGCCTCTCCCGACATTTTAGGGATTAACAATGCGGCAGGGTTAGTTGCTGTTTCGGTATTGATGTTCTTACCAAACTTAGCATTTTACTGGATGCCAATTTTTGCCTTTTTAGGTGGTGTGCTCTCTTTTGTCATTTTATGGATCGTGTGCGGTTTTAACTTCCGCCCTATCAAAATGGCAATCATTGGGGTCGCACTTTCCGCATTATGGGCAGCCATTAGTCATTATCTGATGCTTACCAATCCAGTCGAGATCAATACGGCGATGTTATGGCTCACAGGAAGCCTGTGGGGGCGCAGCTGGTCTTATTTGAATGTGGTATTGCCATGGTTAGTCGTATTGCTGCCCTTGCCATTTATTTTCTGTCGCGATCTCGACACCCTTGGTTTAGGTGAAAACAAAGCCTCAACCCTTGGCGTGACCGTAAATAAAGTGCAAATTAGCGTTTTGGTGTTAGCGGTAGCTCTTTCCACTACAGCTGTGGCAATTTGTGGCCCTATTGCCTTTTTAGGCTTAGTTGCGCCGCATCTTGCTCGTCGTTTAGTCGGTGGCAGACATCGTACCCTATTACCGGCAGCCTTGATTATTGGCGCCCTCTTATTACAACTTTCGGATATTTTGGCGCGGGTGATTGACCCACCAACTGAACTACCAGCGGGTATTCTGACTGCAATTATCGGTGCGCCATATTTCTTCTACTTATTGATGAGAACTAAATAATGAGCATTGAAATCAATAATTTATCTTTAGGTTATCAAGATAAACTCGTGGTTAAAAATCTGTCGCTAAAATTCCCGAAAAATAAAGTGATTGCGTTAATCGGCCCAAATGGTTGCTGTAAGTCCACCACATTAAAAGCGGTGGCTCGCTTGCTTAAACCGAAGCAAGGCTCAATCACCCATAAAGGTCAGGATATTTGGCAAAAAAGCCCTAAAGAATATGCCCAAGAATTGGCTTTTCTCCCGCAGCAACACTTGGTACCTGAAGGGATAAAAGTGCGCGAATTGATCGCTTACGGGCGTTCGCCTTACTTAAATCTATGGGGTAAACTCAGTCAAAAAGATGAAGAATTGGTCACTTGGGCGATGGCGCAAACACAAACTGCCGAACTCGCCGAACAGTTGGTTTCCGATTTATCTGGTGGTCAGCAACAACGCGTCTTCTTAGCCATGACACTTGCGCAAGATGCTGAATTAGTGCTACTTGATGAGCCTACCACTTATCTGGATTTAAACCGCCAAGCAGAACTCATGGGCATGATGCGACAAATGCAACAAAACGGTAAAACCGTGATTACGGTGTT
>CAKAQT010000111.1:0-4604 GCA_916720325.1 Parahaemophilus parainfluenzae | reverse complement strand
CTGCGCTTGGTTTACGGCGTTTACCAATGTTTTTCGTATCTTTATGACGAAGTTTGGTTTTCTTCTTCACCTCTGACTTTTTCTTTTCTTCACGCTTTTCTTTAATTCGTGCTTTTTGTTTTTTAGACATAGATTTTACTTCCCCATCTTTTGGTGGTTTGGTACGAGGTTCTAAGCCTTCTAAAATACGAGCTTTCAAAAGCTCTTCCGTGTAGCGTTTAATTTTACCGAGCAATTTGTAATCATGTGCTTCAACAAAAGAAACAGCCGTGCCTTTTTTTCCTGCACGAGCGGTACGACCAATACGATGCAAATATGTATCTGCACTGTAAGGTAAATCGAAGTTCATGACATGCGTCACATCATCAATATCAATCCCGCGAGCAGCCACATCAGTAGCCACTAACACCGTAACAACACCTGATTTCAATTTATCAATAGCGTTATTACGTTGCGTTTGTGCCATATCGCCTTCTAGATAAGTAGAGCGAATGCCACGTTTACGCAAAGTGTCAGAAAGTTCTCGTACATCTTCGCGACGACGAACAAATACAATACCACGGCTCACTTTCTCAGTTTCGATAAAACGTGCAAGTAACTTAATTTTATGTTCATTGCTATCGGCGTGATAATACCACTGGTTGATTTTTTTACGCTCACGACGGCTTGGCTCGGCATCAATTTTTACCGGGTCATTTAATAAACGTTCTGCAAAATCAACTAATAACTCCCCTTCTAATGTGGCAGAGAAAAGGAGAGTTTGTTTACGCCAACGTGTTTCAGCGGCAATTTTCTCTGCATCTTGGCCAAAGCCCATTTGCAACATGCGATCTGCTTCATCAAAAATCAGCATTTCTACCGCACGACAATCAAAGTTCTCTTCTTTGATGTATTGCAATAAACGCCCCGGTGTTGCCACCACGATATCCTGATTTGAATTAAATACTTCCCCATGATTTTGATACGCCACACCACCGGTAATGGTTGCAATCTTCAAATGCGTGAATTGCGCTAACTCTTCCGCTTGTTCTGCAACCTGCATCGCTAACTCACGAGTTGGCGTTAAAATTAAAATGCGAGGAGCGCCTGGCTTACGACGTGGATAATCCAATAAATGCTGAATCGCTGGCAATAAAAATGCAGCAGTTTTTCCTGTACCGGTTGGTGCAGAACCTAACACGTCACGCTCTTCCATTGCAGCCGGAATCGCTTCTAATTGGATGGCAGTTGGGCGGGTATAACCTTTCTTTTCTAAGGCCTTTAATAATTCAGGGGAAAGATCGAATTCTTCAAATGGGGATAAATTCATTATTTTGCGTTAATTTGTTAAAATTGGGGCTGATTATACCTGAAAGTGCGGTCATTTTCCGCAAGATTTTATGAGCAGCTTTACCTTCAAACAATTCCATATTAATCAACAACATTGTGCGATGAAAGTCGGCACAGATGGCATTTTACTGGGTGCTTGGGCGGATGTGTCTGATTGTCAGCGTATTCTAGATATGGGGACTGGCACGGGCTTGGTTGCATTAATGCTCGCCCAACGAAGTCATGAGCATTGCCAAATTGAAGCCGTTGAACTTGATCCCCTTGCAGCACAACAAGCGCAAGAAAACTTTAAGGCCTCACCATGGCACAATCGTCTTCATTTAACACACCAAGATGTGCAAACCTATTGTCAACAAACAGCATATCAATTTGATTTAATTGTGGCGAATCCACCTTATTTTGCACAAGGCGTTGAATGTAAAAATGATGAACGAGCGCTTGCCCGTTATGTTCAAAAAAGTCATTTAGATTGGTTAAATTGGGCGATGAGTTGTTTATCCGAAAAAGGAAAGATCAGTTTTGTCTTGCCTTATGAGGCGGGAAAAACATTGATAAATTCAACCGCACTTTATTGCATCAAGCAGACTGATGTCATTACAAAAATAGGAAAAGCACCACAACGAATGTTACTCACGTTTAGCCGAGAGCATTTACCACAGGTAAAAGATAGCTTGGTGATTTATAACGAAAACAATCAGTACACAGAGGCATTTATTGCATTGACGAAGGCATTTTATTTAAAAATGTAAGGGCATATGACTATGCCCTTTTCTATTGATGTGATTAGTGGTTTTCCACTTTGACGAGTTTCGTCCAGTTGTAATAACCATATAATGAGTTAAGTAAGTAAGCACTATACATTAAGTACATCGCTGGCTGCTCTGCCCAAAGTAAAATGGAAAGCACATTTAAGACAATCCACAATAACCATTGCTCACGATAACGCAAAATCATCAATAATTGCGCCGCTACAGTGATAATTGTGGTTAAACCATCTAATCCTGTAGAGCTCCCACCCGCTGCTTTTAAAGCCTGCACAAAGCAGAATGTACCAATCCCAACACTCACGAGTAACATTGCCCAACCTTTTGGCGTCAAGGCTTTTGCAATTACACTTTCACCACCATTATCATTTTGCATGTGTTGTTTCCACATAAAATAGCCGATAAATTGTGATGGGATATACACATAGAGCACCGTATTCATTTCACCAAGGAAATTGTTTCCCCAGGCAACATAAAAATAGGTGTAAGCAAAAATAAGCCCAAAGAAATAATTGCTAATTTTTCCTTTACTCACCAATACCACACAGAGAATACCTGCAATACCCGAAATCATGCCTAATGGGCTATCTGGTGCAAGAACATAAGCAATAATTTGCGCAGCAAGGAAAATAACTACCCATGCCACTTCAAAAGGCTTCCAACCGGATAAAAATTCTTCTTTAAGTCGTTCTGTCCAATTCATGGAACACTCCTGTTTTATGAAAAAGTATGCCATTTTTACACCGCACTTTTTTAAAGTAAAGCTTAGGTGATATTTAATTTAATTATTGTGAGAAAAATCACACTTTATTTTTCATGCTTTTACTCGCCTTCACCTTGCATTCCCTTATAATCAGACTACAATATCGCCCCATTTTAAGAGATTCATTAAGAGGAAGATGATGTCATTTGCAATCGGTCAACGTTGGATTAGCGAAACAGAAAATAGCCTCGGATTAGGGATAATTACCGCCTTAGATTTCCGTTCTGTAACTCTTCACTTTCCTGCCACAGATGAAACCCGAATTTACGCAGTGGCACAAGCGCCATTAACCCGAATTGCATTGAATAAAGGGGAACAACTTCATCACCAGGCAGGTTGGCAAGGTGAAGTCCTTGATGTTCAAGAAATGAATGGTCTCTTATTTTATTTGGTTAAAAATGCGCAAGGCGAAGATATTATCGTCAATGAAAAAGAACTTTCTCCGATTATCTCCTTTAGCCAAGCGAAAGATCGCCTCTTTTCATCGCAAATTGACCGCAGTGAACATTTTGCGTTGCGTTATCAAACCCTTCTGCATCAACAAGCTCAATTTCAATCGCCTTTGCGAGGCTTACGAGGCAATCGTGCGGGTTTAATTCCTCATCAGCTTCATATTGCGCAAGAGGTAGGAAATCGTGTCAATCCTCGTGTGCTCTTAGCGGATGAAGTGGGGTTAGGTAAAACCATTGAAGCAGGGATGATTTTGCAAAACCAGCTTTTTGCTGAAAAAGTACAACGTGTGTTAATTATTGCACCGGAAACCTTGCAACATCAATGGCTTGTCGAAATGCTTCGCCGTTTTAATTTACATTTTTCATTATTTGATGAAGAACGTTGTGAAGATTTTGCCGAACAAGCGATCAATCCATTTAGCACGGAAAGTTTAATTATTTGTGCATTAGATTGGTTGAAAGCGCATCCTAATCGCGTACAACAAGCCATTGAAGCTGAATTTGACTGTTTAATTGTCGATGAAGCACATCATTTGGCTTGGTCTGAAAATGCGCCGAGTGCAGCTTATTTATTGGTGGAACAATTAGCAAACGCTATTCCATCTGTTTTATTACTTACCGCAACGCCTGAACAACTGGGCTTGGAAAGCCATTTTGCACGTTTACGCTTACTTGATCCTGAACGTTTTTATGATTACCAAGCGTTCTTGAAGGAACAAGAAAACTATCAGCCTGTTGCGGATGCAGTGCAATCATTGCTTTCAGAGAAGCCGCTAAGTGCGGTCGAAAAAAATCATATTTCTGATTTACTTCATGAGCAGGATGTCGAACCATTATTTAAAGCCTTAGACTGTCACAATGACGACGAAAAGCAAGCGGCACGACAAGAACTCATTCAAAATCTCATCGATCGACATGGCACAAGCCGTATTTTATTTCGTAACACACGCCAAGGTGTAAAAGGTTTTCCACATCGGGTTTATCACCAAGTAACAATTGATGCAGCTGAAGTAGACGAAAAAATTCATTGGTTAATTGATTTTCTAAAATCACACCGAAATGAAAAAATCTTAGTCATTTGTAAAACAGCACAAACGGCAATTCAACTTGAGCAAATTTTACGAGAAAAAGAAGCCATTCGCAGTGCCGTTTTCCATGAGAGAATGTCGATTATTGAACGAGATCGCGCGGCGGCTTATTTTGCAGATACTGATAATGGCGCACAAGTTTTACTGAGTTCAAGCATTGGTTCTGAAGGCAGAAATTTCCAATTTGCTTGTCATCTCGTACTCTTCG
>CAKAQT010000110.1:0-4604 GCA_916720325.1 Parahaemophilus parainfluenzae | reverse complement strand
AGCTTAATTCGCCCAGAAGCAACGGGGTATGGATTGGTTTATTTTGCCCAAGCAATGCTTGCAGAGAAAGGGGATAGTTTCCAAGGTAAAACGGTTTTAGTTTCCGGTTCGGGTAACGTGGCGCAATATGCGATTGAAAAAGCGATGGCACTCGGTGCGAAAGTCGTAACCTGTTCTGACTCTGCGGGTTACGTGTATTTACCAGAAGGATTCGATCGTGAAAAATTAGAAGCGTTATTAGAGCTCAAAAATGTAAAACGTGGTCGAGTAGAAGAGTTTGCAAAACAATTTGGTCTTCAATATTTTGCAGGTAAACGCCCTTGGGAAGTGAAAGCAGATATTGCACTTCCTTGCGCAACCCAAAATGAATTAGAAATTTCCGATGCTAAAGCCTTAATTGCAAATGGTGTGAAATTAGTCGCAGAAGGTGCAAACATGCCAACCACTATCGAAGCGACAGAAGCATTCTTAGAAGCTGGTGTATTATTTGGCCCAGGTAAAGCGGCTAATGCTGGTGGTGTTGCGACATCCGGCTTAGAAATGGCGCAAAGTTCACAACGTTTATACTGGACAGCTGAAGAAGTGGATAGACAGCTTCATCGAATCATGTTAGATATTCATGCAAACTGTAAAAAATACGGTTCAGCAGAAGGCCAAGCAAACATTAACTATGTAGTGGGTGCAAACGTAGCAGGCTTTGTAAAAGTAGCCGATGCAATGTTGGCTCAAGGGGTTTATTAATCCAATAAATTAATGAAAAATTGACCGCACTTTGTGATGAAGTGCGGTCATTTTTTATGGCGAATTTCTCAAGTAGAAATAGGCTATTGGCTTGCTTTTTTGCTCAAAAAGTGTAAAATCTTCAGGCTTTTTGTCTATATATACAGAGAAAAAAGTAAGCTATATTCTTAAATCACTTTCGAGTTTAAGAATATTCTTTTAGTAATTAAACATTTAGAGGAAGGTTATGGTAACCATTCGTTTATCTCGTGGCGGAGCTAAAAAACGCCCATTTTATCAAATCGTAGTAGCTGACAGTCGTTCACCACGTGACGGTCGTTTCATTGAGCGTGTAGGTTTCTTCAACCCAATCGCACAAGGTAACGCAGAGCGTCTTCGTGTTGATCTTGAGCGTGTAAACCACTGGGTTGCTCAAGGTGCATCACTTTCAGATCGTGTTGCAACTTTGGTAAAAGAAGCTCAAAAAGCATAATCTCGCTTTTTGATTTAGTTCTTAAACTAAGATAGGTGAAAAATATGGAACAACAACGCATTGAAGTTGTGGGCAAATTAGGCTCAACCTACGGTATCCGTGGGTGGTTACGTATTTATTCATCAACAGAACAAGCTGAAAGCATTTTTGATTATCAACCTTGGTTTTTAAAAATCAAAGGTGAATGGCAGCCAACAGAATTAGAAAACTGGCGTCATCATAATCACGAAATCATCGTTAAATTAAAAGGCGTTGATGATCGTGAAGCCGCACAAACTTTAGCAAATGTTGAAATTGGTGTGGATTTATCTGTTTTCCCAGAACTGGAAGAGGGCGATTATTACTGGCACGATTTAATCGGTTGTTCAGTCGTCAACTTAGAAGGTTATACAATGGGAACGGTAACAGAGATGATGGAAACTGGTTCTAATGATGTGTTAGTGGTGAAAGCCAATACCAAAGATGCTTTTGGGAAACAAGAGCGGTTAATTCCGTTCTTGTATGAACAAGTAGTTAAAAGAGTCGATCTCACCACGAAAACAATTGAAGTGGATTGGGACGCTGGTTTCTAATCTCAAGTATGCACAAACGTAATGTAGTAGGCTTTTTATGTGGATAGGGGTGATTTCATTATTCCCCGAAATGTTTAAAGCGATTACGGAATTTGGGGTTACAGGTAGAGCCGTAAAACATAATCTTCTGCAAGTGGAATGTTGGAATCCAAGAGATTTTACATTCGACAAGCATAAAACCGTGGATGACCGTCCTTATGGTGGTGGTCCGGGAATGCTGATGATGGTGCAACCTTTACGGGATGCGATTCATGCTGCGAGAGCAGCTGCAGGAGAAGGCGCAAAGGTGATTTACCTTTCGCCACAAGGACGTAAACTCGATCAAGGTGGCGTAACCGAACTTGCTCAAAATCAGAAATTGATTTTGGTATGTGGACGTTACGAAGGTATTGATGAGCGATTGATTCAAACTGAAATTGATGAAGAATGGTCAATCGGCGATTACGTTCTGACCGGTGGGGAATTGCCGGCAATGACATTAATTGATGCTGTTGCGCGTTTTATTCCCGGTGTATTAGGCAAGCAAGCCTCCGCAGAAGAAGATTCTTTTGCTGATGGTTTATTAGATTGTCCGCATTACACCAGACCGGAAGTGTTAGAAGGATTAACTGTACCACCCGTGCTGATGTCGGGACATCACGAAGAAATTCGGAAATGGCGATTAAAACAATCGCTACAAAGAACGTGGCTCCGACGCCCTGAGCTCTTAGAAGGCCTAGCTCTGACTGACGAACAACGTAAGCTGTTAAAAGAAGCGCAAGCCGAATATAACAGTTAGTTTCAGTTACATCTAGGATCAATAAAGGATCAAACAATGTCTAACATTATCAAACAACTTGAACAAGAACAATTAAAACAAAACGTACCTAGCTTCCGCCCAGGTGATACTTTAGAAGTTAAAGTATGGGTAGTTGAAGGTAGCAAACGTCGTTTGCAAGCATTCGAAGGCGTGGTTATTGCAATTCGTAACCGTGGCTTGCACTCAGCATTCACTTTACGTAAAGTATCTAACGGCGTAGGTGTTGAGCGTGTATTCCAAACTCACTCTCCAGCTGTAGATTCTATTGCTGTTAAACGTAAAGGTGCAGTACGTAAAGCTAAACTTTACTACTTACGTGAACGTTCAGGTAAATCAGCTCGTATTAAAGAGCGTTTGGGCGAATAATTCGCAAAATAAAAAAGGCTTGGTTTTCCAAGCCTTTTTTGTTTTTAAGTGCGGTCAACATTAAGACCGCTTCATAATTTCAAAAAACTCATCGTTGGTTTTCGCCACCATAAGTTTGTCGATGAGGAATTCCATCGCTTCCACTTCACCCATTGGGTTAAGGATTTTGCGAAGAATCCACATTTTTTGTAATTCATCTGGTGTGGTAAGTAAGTCTTCTTTACGCGTACCTGAACGGTTGAAGTCGATTGCTGGGAATACACGTTTTTCAGCGATTTTGCGAGAAAGATGTAATTCCATGTTACCGGTACCTTTAAATTCTTCAAAGATAACCTCATCCATTTTTGAACCCGTATCAACAAGTGCAGTTGCAATAATGGTTAAACTCCCGCCTTCTTCTACGTTACGTGCAGCACCAAAGAAACGTTTTGGACGATGCAACGCATTTGCATCCACACCACCAGAAAGAATTTTACCAGACGCTGGTGTAACGGTATTGTAAGCACGTGCCAAACGCGTGATAGAGTCGAGTAAAATCACCACGTCTTTTTTGTGCTCAACAGAACGTTTTGCTTTCTCGATAACCATTTCAGCCACTTGAACGTGACGAGCAGCTGGTTCATCAAAGGTAGAGGCAATCACTTCACCTTTTACTGAACGTTGCATTTCGGTTACTTCTTCAGGGCGCTCATCGATTAAAAGCACAATAAGTTCACATTCAGGGTAGTTGTGTGTGATGCTTTGTGCAATATTTTGTAGCAACATGGTTTTACCGGCTTTTGGCGGAGCCACGATAAGACCACGCTGACCTTTACCAATTGGAGAGGCTAAATCCAAAATACGTGCTGTTAAATCTTCAGTTGAACCATTACCACGTTCCATTCTTAAACGAGAATTTGCATGTAATGGGGTTAAGTTTTCGAAAAGAATTTTGCTACGAGAGACTTCAGGTTTGTCATCGTTGACTTGGTCGACTTTTAAAAGTGCAAAATAGCGTTCGCCCTCTTTTGGTGGACGGATTTTACCTTCAATTTTATCACCAGTTTGAAGATTGAAGCGACGAATTTGACTTGGAGAAACGTAGATGTCATCAGGACCAGCAAGGTAGGAACTGTCTGCGGAGCGTAAGAAACCGAAACCATCGGGTAAAATCTCTAACACGCCGCCGCCAAAAATATCTTCACCGCTCTTTGCGTGTTGTTTCAAAATAGCAAAAACAATATCTTGTTTACGTAAACGGGCAAGATTTTCCAAACCCATTTGTTCTTCGCCAAGTTTCACAAGATCAGAAACAGGCGTATTTTTAAGTTCTGTAAGATGCATAATTAATAATGTTGGAACGAATAAGAGTTGATAATACTGAAATGTTTGAATGGTGGGCAATGCCCTTAAGAATGGTGCGTAAATTACCACTAAAATCTAATACTGTCTAGTTTTTGTTAGAAAAAACAGGGTAAAATAGCCAGTCATGAAGAGATTATTATTGCATATTGATTAATTATGCGTGATAATTGAATAATTAATCAATTTTAGTGTTAAGAGAAGGATAACCTATGGCTCTCTGGGGTGGTCGTTTTACACAAGCGGCAGATAAACGTTTTAAAGATTTTAATGATAGCCTGCGTTTTGATTATCGCTTGGCAGAGCAAGATAT
>CAKAQT010000109.1:0-4667 GCA_916720325.1 Parahaemophilus parainfluenzae | reverse complement strand
CACGGAAATATTCACCCATTGCACAACCAGCATAAGGCGCTAAATATTGTAACGCAGCTGATTCAGATGCAGATGCCGCAACAACGATTGTATTTTCAAGCGCACCGTGCTCTTCTAATTTACGCACTACGTTTGCAATAGTCGATGCTTTTTGACCGATCGCTACATAGATACATTTAATACCTGAATCACGTTGGTTAATGATTGCGTCGATTGCTAATGCTGTTTTACCCGTTTGACGGTCACCAATGATTAACTCGCGTTGACCACGACCGATTGGAACCATGGAGTCAACCGCTTTATAACCAGTTTGTACAGGCTGATCAACAGATTTACGATCGATAACACCTGGTGCAATGACTTCAACAGGAGAGAAACCATCGTTTTCAATTTCACCTTTACCATCGATTGGCTGGCCAAGTGTATTTACCACACGACCTAATAAACCGCGACCAACTGGTACTTCAAGGATACGGCCAGTACATTGTACTTCCATACCTTCCGCTAAATCTGCGTAAGGACCCATTACTACCGCACCAACAGAATCACGTTCAAGGTTAAGTGCCATTGCGTAACGGTTGCCTGGTAAGGCGATCATTTCGCCTTGCATCACATCGCTTAAGCCATGAATACGAATAATCCCGTCACTTACAGAAACAATTGTCCCTGTATTACGGGCTTCGCTCACCACGTCAAATTGAGCGATGCGTTTTTTAATCAATTCACTAATTTCAGTTGAATTTAGTTGCATCTTGTATTCCTCTTATAATTGCAACTCATTTGCGAGACGAGCAAGTTGTCCACGACTACTTCCGTCAATCACAAAATCTTCTGTACGAATCACTACACCGGCAATCAGTGAGCTATCTACATTGCAATTTAATTTCACTTTGCGAGCTAATCTTTTTTCCATTGCAGCTGCAATTTTTTCGATTTGTGTTGCATTCAATGGTTGTGCAGAAGTTACTTCAACTTCTGCAATAGCTTGATGTTCTTCCACATAATGTTTAAATTCTTCAAACACGGTAGAAATCGCACTCAAACGCTTATTTTCAGCCATTAACCGAATAAGATTTTGCCCATATTGATCCAATTGTTCGCCACAAATAGAAATTACTGTATCAGCTAATTTCTGTGCAGAAAGAGAACTACTTAAGTAAGCTTTTACCGTTTCATCTTCAGCTACGGCAGCAGCAAAACCTAACATTTCAGTCCATTTTTCGACCGCACTTTGTTCAATGGCAAAGTCGAATGCAGCTTTTGCATAAGGGCGAGCTATTGTAGTTAATTCTGACATAAGCTAAGCCTCTTATAACTCTGCAACTAATTTATCAATAATGTCATTGTTTGCCGCTTCATCAATAGAACGACCCACAATTTTCTCAGCACCAGCCACTGCTAATGAAGCCACTTTAACACGTAATTCTTCTTGAACACGTTTACGTTCTGCTTCTACTTCAGCATAACCTTGAGCAATAATTTTTGCTTTCAGTTCTTCGGCTTCTGCCTTCACTTCGTCTAACACTTCATTGCGACGTTTATTCGCAGCATCTAAAATTTCTTGAGCTTGTACTTTTGCAGATAGAAGTTCTTGTTCAACAAGATTTTTAGTATCTGCTTGCTCTTTTTTCGCTGCTTCAGCTGACGCTAAGGCGTTCGCAATTTGGCTCTGACGTTCCTCAATTGCTTTAATAATTGGTGGCCATACATATTTAACACAAAACCATACAAAGATGATAAATGCTATAGTTTGGCCAATTAATGTTGCATTAATATTCACAACATACCCCCTTCTTTAATAGGCTGTTTGTTGTTTATTAACCTAATAATGAGGCAAATGGGTTTGCAAATGCAAAGTACAAGCCGATACCAACTGCAATCATAGCAATCGCATCCAATAGACCTGCAACGATAAACATTTTTGTAAGTAGTGAGTTAGCTAATTCAGGTTGGCGAGCTGCAGATTCTAGGTATTTACCACCTAAAAGACCGAAGCCAATTGCAGTACCTAAAGCAGCAAAAGCAAGCATAATCGCAGATGCAATAATTGTTGCACTAATTACAGTTTCCATAAGATTTCTCCAAGTTGAGTTAAGGCTTTCGCCCGGTTTGTTAATAAAAAAGTTAATTAATGTTCGGCTTTGTTATAAGCGATACTGAGATAAACAACAGTTAACATCATGAAAACAAAGGCTTGCAACGTTATAACCAAAATATGGAATATAGCCCAAACTAAATGCAATGGCACTCCCATAGCAGCAACGAAAGCATTAGCTGAATACATCACTGCGATAAGAATGAAAATCAACTCACCAGCATACATATTACCGAACAAACGTAAAGCAAGAGAGACTGGTTTTGAAATTAAAGTAACAGACTCTAATAGTAAGTTTACGGGAATAAAAGCCCAATGATTAAAAGGATGTAACGTATATTCTTTAACCAATCCTGTAATACCTTTAGATTTCACGGTATAAAACAGAATTAGAATAAATACAGAAATAGACATTGCGAAGGTCATGTTCATATCTGTAGTAGGCACGGCACGTACAGGAATATGATGATCTCCGCTAATTAAAGCAAAAAGTTGAGGGATGTAATCAACAGGTACAAGGTCAATTGCATTCATGATAAACACCCAAACGAAGATAGTTAATGCTAATGGCGCAATAACCCCTCGTTTTCCATGATAGTTTTCACGAACGACACCATCTATCCATTCTACAGCCATTTCAACTGCACACTGCAATTTTCCTGGAACACCGGTTGTCGTTTTTTTAGCTACTTTATAAAAAATACCAATAAAAACTAAACCGCAAACGATAGAAAAGAAAAATGTATCTAAATTAAAGGTCCAAAATCCTTCCCCTGTGGTTAGGTAAGTCAAATGGTGCTGGATATACTCAATCGAGGTTTGTCCTGACATAATAAATACCCTGTATAAAAAATAATAAAATGGATGCTGTTTTATCTAAACAAAAAAGGAAGCAAATTATTCAATAATAATGCCACCATAAAACCGCTAAAAAACAGTAAAAAATTAGTAATTTCAAACCATTTAAAAAAGGTTATAACCAACAAAATAGTGAATAGAAACTTAACTACTTCAGCAAGATAAAATGCCTTTAATTTTGTTGAAAAATCTTGTTTGCGAAAAAAAACAATATAAGCAAAAGCACAAAATGGTACAAAAGCACTGATAAATCCTAAACTGAAATCTACCGCACTTTCACCTTGCCAAATTGCAAGGAATACCCCAAAAACAACAAGACAAACCGACTCAATGATTATCGCCTTTTGATATCGATTTTTAGCCTGTGTTAAAACCTTAGACATTATCTTATTTTTTTAAAATACAAAAACTATCTAATTATACCCGTGCTACAAAGAGTTTCAACTTTTAAACCACTAAAAAATGTTAAACAAATCACACTTTTAAAAAAATATTCACAAAATCGTCACAAAAAAAGTGTGTTTTATCGTAAAACGATTAAATGTCGTTCACCTACAAGCTCAGGGACATGTAAAGTTATTACGTCTTTTACTTCGAATTTTTTGTCTAATTCTTGAACTTCATCTTCGTGATAAATGCCTTTTAAAGCATAAAAATATCCATCTTGTTTTGGCAAATGATGACACCAATCTGTCATATCTTTTAACGAAGCAAATGCACGACTTAATACACCGTCGAATTTTTGTTCAGGTTGGTATTCCTCAACGCGGCTAAGAACGGGTTCTACATTTGTTAGTCCTAACTCACGTACTGCATTTCGAATAAAACTAATACGCTTACCTAAACTATCTAACAAGACAAATTGCTTGGTGGGATTAATAATGGCTAAAGGCAGGCCTGGCAAGCCTGGACCGGTTCCCACATCAATAAAACGATTCCCTTGTAAATAAGGACTAACAACAATACTATCCAAGATATGTTTAACTAACATTTCCTGTGGATCACGAACAGAAGTTAGGTTATAGGCCTTATTCCATTTATTGAGTAATTGTACTAACAGGATCAGTTGATCTTTTTGTCGATCTGTTAATTGGATTTCAGCTTGAGCCAGTAAATTTTCGAGTTTTGCTTTCATTTTTTTATCTATCTTGTCTGTTTGTCGCCATTCTACTTGAAAATGCCTACCTTGAAACATTATTTCTTCTGGCTTGCTAAAATATTCCCTAAATTTGTTTCCAACCAATCTACCAAGTCAAACATCTTATTAGAAGCCTCTGCTCCAAATTCTGTTAATGTGTAATCTACTTGTGGTGGCACGGTATTGTAGGACTTGCGAATTAACATGCCATCAGCCTCCAATTCCTGCAGAGTTTTAGTCAACATACGTTCGCTTACACCATCAATGGCTCGGCGAAGTTCACTAAAACGCTTGGTGCCCGAATGTAAACTTACTAATACCAATGCACCCCAGCGACTGGTTAAATGTTGCAAAATTTGGCGAGAAGGGCAAGCTGAAGCCAGTACGTTCCCACGATTTAAATTTTTTTCCATTTTTAATTCCTTAAAAATCAACAAGTTAAAAATTATTTTTAAAAAATTCCAAAACTTACGTTTATGTAAGTACTTCTCATAAGTAAGTATTGAAATATAATACGCCACATCAAGCGAACAATCAAATGTTCAAACATCATTTCAACTTAACGAGAAGGAAAAC
>CAKAQT010000108.1:0-4717 GCA_916720325.1 Parahaemophilus parainfluenzae | reverse complement strand
GTTATTTTATGAGGTGAATATCATCAGATTTAAAAAAGAAAAACGTAAATCTCAGGGATTAAGATTTACGTTTTTGATGAATGGTATTTGTGTGACTATGTCACGATATGTATAAGGTTAAGATAACAGTTTTGCTCCGTATTCATAAACCTGTTGTAGTAAATTCAGTTTGGTTGGATTATCCGAATATTCCTCCGCTAACCGTTGTAGGCTTTCCTCAAATTTAACCGCACTTTGTTCTAATTTACGTTGGCGATATTTTTGCCATTTGATTTGCTCTGCACGATTTAGAGTTTTATAGAAATGTCTTGCTCGATAATGGAATAACAGTTCAGGAATTCGTTTATCTTCAAATGCTAAACCATGCTCAGCTAATTTTTCAGGTGGTAAATCGCGTAAAATAGCCATATTGTTTTTATCCGCATTGCTAAAGAAACCGTTATAAAGTTCCGTTTCTACATTATCACTCGGCTCAAATTCTCGTTCTTCTGAGAAGATTTCAATAACTTTCTCGCGTATATCTAAGGATTGGCGCAATTTTGCTAAATTATCTAAGCATTGTTGTCTGTCTATCCCTAAACGAGCTGCATTTTCTGGCAGTAATGTTTTTGCAGGCGCCAAAATTGGGCATTTATTAATATGAACCAATTTTAATGGAACTGATGAAACTCCCCTTTCTTCTAGCTCACTTTTCTTGGTATATAAATCTTGTCGCAAATCAACCGCACTTTTACTGAGTAAATTATCAATATCACCTGATAAATCACAGACGATTACGGCATTTTGATTAGTTGGATGCCATGCTAATGGTGCCACCCAAGCACAATTGCCGCGATAATTGCCTAGCATGCCCGAAACGTGCACTAATGGTGTCATTTCCGCAGTGTCGACCAGTTTCTCAATTTCCTTTTTACCTCTATGCTCAAAGAAGAATTGAAATAATTTAGGCTGCTTTTCTTTGATTAATTTAGCCATGGCGATGGTTGCATACACATCCGCCATCGCATCATGGGCATTTTCATGCTCAATACCATTTGCTTTGGTTAGTTTTTCTAAGCGAAAGCTTGGCATACCATCATCGTCATAAGCCCAATTAATTCCCTCTGGACGCAAAGCATAACAGGCTCGTACCAAATCCAGTAAATCCCAACGAGAATTGCCATTTTTCCAGCTATATTCATAGGGATCGATGAAGTTACGGTAAAAGGTATAACGAGTCATTTCATCGTCATAACGAATGTTGTTGTAACCCATCACACAAGTATTAGGTTGTGAAAACTCAGCTAGAATTTTTGCGGCAAATTCAGGTTCAGGAATCCCCTTTTCATTACATTCTTGTGGCGTGATTCCTGTGACCATTACGGCTTCCGGTGCGGGCAAATAATCATTGGTTTGCTTGCAATACAACATAACAGGCTCGCCAATAATATTAAAATCTGCATCGGTACGAATACCGGCAAATTGAGCTGGACGATCACTTGCCGGATTGATACCAAAACTTTCGTAATCGTAGATAAAAAAACTAAAATCGTTTGCCATAATTAAGCCAAAATTTTATCTAAATAATATAAACAGAAAATTGCTGAAAGGCTGATAAGAACACCAAACCAGTTGAATTTGCTGATTTTTTCTTTAAAGAAAAATGCCCCGGTGATGGTGCCTAAACAAATCACACCAATATTCATTCCCGCAAAAACTAAGGTTGGGTTTTGTCCGAAACTTTGGTGAGCTTTAATGTAAAACAGGATGTTGAAGAAATTCAATACACCTAAAATGATTCCACCAATAAAGCTTGGCACTGTCCACTGAGTGCGTTTTAGGAATAAATACAGAAACATGACACAAGCGGCTAATGAGAAAGCAATGAATAATGTGGTTGGGAATGCTCCCCCGCTTTTTGCCACTTGTTTGAATAAGATATCAATAGTGCCATAGCCAAACCAAACACCGATCAGGCCTAAAATGCCTTTAAAAGTGACCGCACTTTGTTCATTCGATTTATTCAAAATACAGAATAAACCGATGAATGCTAAAATAATGCCAACAATTTTGGGCTGACTTAATGTTTCATGGAAGATAATAAAAGAGGCAACAATCGGTAGAAATAACGATAAGCGTTGTGCTGCATCTGAACGCACGATACCCGCAAATTCAACGGCTTTAGACATAATGATAAATACGGTTGGTAATAAAATACCTAATGCCAGGAAAATAGGTGTGCTATCACTTTGTGCTAGATATTCAGTAAATTCTAATCCTTTGAAATCAGGTTTGAGTAAGAAATAGCTTAATGAAATGGTGACGATATAGTTAAACGCAATGGCTTGTTCAATAATGATATTTTTCTTGCGCGCAACTTTGAGTAATACCGATACGGCAACACTACATAGAATGGCAAAAATAAGATTGTGCATAATTCGTCCTAAATTCTCATAAAAATAACAATGAAAAAAGCGGCCAATGCTTTGACCGCTTTAAAAAACTACTCTGTTGCGCCAAAGCCACGCAAACCAACCACATGAACTTGTTCTTGGTTGCCAGCAATTTTACGCACCAGTTTGTAGGTTGTTCCTTTCTCAGGACTAATATTCTCCGGTGCAGCGATAAGTAATTGCATGTCCAAACGTTCACAAAGTTCGAACAAGGTGGAAATGGATTTACCATCCAAACGCGCAGCCTCATCCAAGAATAGTAAGCGGCACGGTACGATGTCTTTACCGCGAATTCGGCGGCTTTCCTCTTCCCAACTTTGTACAACCATTAATAAGATAGACATACCAGTACCGATCGCTTCACCGGTCGATAATGCCCCACTTTCAGCACGTAACCAGCCATCTGCACCACGGAAGACTTCAACTTCTAGCTCAAGGTAATTACGGTAATCTAATAATTCTTCACCGATAGTTTGTGCTGTGCGTTGGCCCATATCAATATGCGGGTTAATGCGTTGATAAAGTTTCGCAATGGCTTCAGAGAAGGTAATACGATTATCACTGAATAAATCTTGATATTCTTCCTGTTTACCTGATAGCGCATCAAGTAACATCGCATGTGTATCGCGAATATTGACTACTAAACGTACAGATTTCACTTGACCGAAGGCAATATTTTGTAGACCTTGGTTCAACATGCGAATACGATTTTGTTCACGTTGAATGGTTTTACGCATAATATTCGCCACACTTTCAGAACTGATCGCCAATTTTTTCTCACGGCCAGTCAATTCTTCTGTTAAGCGATTAAGCTCAATTTCCATTTGCTCAATTGCATCAATCGGATCATCCGTTTTAATAATATCCTGACGAATACGTTCACGAAGATGTTGATACACGGCAATAAAGAAGCGAACTTTATTTTCCGGTTTACGACTGTCTTCAGAAATACGCAATGCATCGCGGAGATATTCATTATCAGCCACCGCAGTGCGTAACGCACCTAAGGCTTTATCCGACATTGAACGTAGTTCATCAGCAGATAAATAAGCTAATTCACGGCGATTGAGTCGTTTTTCCACATCGGAATTACGAGATAAACGCAGAACCACGCACCAGCTGACTTTCGCTGCCACAACTAATTCACGTTGAGTTTTATAATCACGTTCTGCTTTGCGAATACGTTTATTCAAGTTATCCGCTTCACTTTCAATGAGTGTTAATTGTTTTTCGACATAAGAACGACGTTGACGGCTGGTTGAAAGTTGTTGATACAACTCATCACGGCGATTTCTTGCACGTTCCTCTGCCCCTTCATCAGCACGCACGCCCAATTCACCAATCTCAGCAATTAATTCTTTTAACAATTGATTTTTACTGTCATAAGAACTTTGCAATTGGATAAATACTTGGTTGTATTGTGCAAATTGGCTTTGTTTTTGACGTAATTGTTCACGTTGAGCATCACGTTGTGACTGCAATTGTTCCAAACGTTGACGCAGTTGCTCATTAAGCTCTGATGTTTCTGCTTGACCTGCATCTTCATAGCTAAAGTGATTTTTACGTTGTACCACATCCGCTAAAGCAAATACACGTTGCTGTACTTGTTTTTGACGTTCAATCGCTTGGGTTAAATCAGCTTTTAAGCGTTCATAGTTTTCTGGATCACTTTGTAAGGTATTGGCAATCGGCTCTAATTGTGACAACGCAACGCCATGTTGACGAATAAAGCTTTCATCTTGTTCTGCAATATCTAATTGTTCACGGCATTCTTCAATACGATCAAGTAATTCTTCATCAGCAAGCAAGTTAAGCTGCGGCATTAACTTATTCAACAATTGCATTTTTTCTTTGGCATTATCCAATTTAATGCGAATTTGTTGTTCGGTGCTTGAGAATTGATTGAGCTCGCGATCAATTTCATTGCGTTCTTGATTGATTTCCGCCATCACCTCTTCTGGGTTTGGTTGGAACGCAAGCGCTAGATGTAATCCAACAAATTGACTAAAGTGTTCGTGTAAACGTTGACATTTTTGTACATCAAAGGCGATTTGTGCGTATTCTTCCGCAATTTCATCACGTTTAGCTTGTAATTCTTCTAAATGTTTTTCACGTGCAGCACGGCCGAATAATGGAATTTGCGGGAATTTTGAATAACGCAATTCACGATCAGACACTTGCACCACAACGCCCATTTCAAGCTCTTGGGCTGAAAGTACGCTGTCATCAAAGGCATTTGGGTCACCTTCGATTAAATATAAATCGTCTGGACAATCTTCTAAATT
>CAKAQT010000107.1:0-4730 GCA_916720325.1 Parahaemophilus parainfluenzae | reverse complement strand
CAGCCACAACGTGAGATTTATGAATTAGTTTTAAAAGCACAAAAACGCGCGATTGAGTTATTAGTGCCAGGTAATTCAATTAAACTGGCGAATGATGAAGTGATCCGTATTAAAACTCAAGGCTTGGTGGATTTAGGCATCCTGAAAGGGGATGTAGATAAGCTGATTGAAGAAAAAGCCTATCGCCAATTTTATATGCATGGTTTAGGCCATTGGCTTGGCTTGGATGTGCACGATGTTGGTCGCTATGATGATGAGCGTAGTCGCACACTTGAAGTGGGGATGATCATCACTGTTGAGCCAGGTATTTATATTTCAGAAGAGGCGGATGTGCCAGCTCAATATAAAGGCATTGGTGTGCGTATTGAGGATAACTTGTTGATGACTGAATACGGCAACAAAAATCTGACTGCAGCGGCTCCAAAAGAAATCGATGACATTGAAAATTTAATGAAAAATTGAGAAGAATTCTCAAAATTGTGATCTAGTGCAAGTTTTTTGTGCAGTTAAGGTGCTAATATACTGTTAGATAAAAAAGACCAATCAAATCAGTAAGGAGTCGATTATGTACAAACACGTTTTAGTTGCGGTAGATCTTTCTGACGAAAGTGAATTTCTACTCAAAAAAGCCGTGGGAATTGCAAAACGTAATGATGCGCAACTTTCCATTATTCATGTAGATGTAAACTTCTCGGATCTCTATACTGGTTTAATTGATGTCAATATGTCATCAATGCAAGATAGAATCTCGAGTGAAACCCAAAAAGCGCTAATTAATTTGGCGGAACATGCTGGTTATCCAATAAAAGAAAAATTGAGCGGTAGCGGTGATTTAGGTCAAGTTTTGACAGACGCTATTGATCAGTATGATGTAGATCTACTAGTGACAGGTCATCACCAAGATTTCTGGAGTAAATTAATGTCTTCAACACGTCAAGTGATGAATACCATTAAAATTGATATGTTGGTTGTGCCACTTCGCGACGAATAGTGATCAAAAATTATTTTTAGCCCTATTAAAATAACGTAAATTTTAACCGCACTTCTCAATTAATGCAGTAGAGTGCGGTTTTCTTTTTTAAGATCAGTGAAAAAGCCTTTTTCTCTAGGTCAAAATATGCAAGAATAGTGAGCTTTTTTATAAATCGTGATCGAGATAGAGACACAAGGTTTTATCAATGAAAACAACAGCAGAAATTAGACAGTCATTCCTTGATTTTTTCCATAGCAAGGGGCATCAGGTCGTCGCAAGTAGTTCACTTGTGCCTGAAAATGATCCGACATTGCTTTTTACCAATGCCGGTATGAACCAATTTAAAGACGTGTTCCTTGGTATGGATAAACGTCCTTACTCACGTGCGACAACTGCACAACGTTGTGTGCGCGCAGGTGGTAAGCATAATGACTTAGAAAACGTCGGTTATACGGCGCGTCACCATACTTTCTTTGAAATGCTCGGCAACTTCAGTTTTGGCGACTATTTCAAACATGATGCGATTAATTTTGCGTGGGAGTTCTTAACCTCTCCACAATGGCTCGGGTTACCAAAAGAAAAATTATGGGTAACCGTGTATGAAACTGATAATGAAGCTTATGATATTTGGCATAAAGAAGTTGGTGTGCCAGCAGAGCGTATTATTCGTATCGGTGATAACAAAGGTGCGCCTTATGCATCAGATAACTTCTGGGCAATGGGTGACACAGGTCCTTGTGGTCCATGTACTGAAATTTTCTACGATCACGGTGATCACATTTGGGGTGGCCCTCCAGGCTCACCAGAAGAAGATGGTGACCGCTATATCGAGATTTGGAACGTGGTATTCATGCAATTTAACCGTCAAGCAGACGGTACAATGGAAAAATTACCACGTCCATCGGTTGATACGGGGATGGGTTTAGAGCGTATTTCTGCTGTATTACAGCATGTAAACTCTAACTATGAGATCGATATTTTCCAAAAATTAATTGCGAAAACAGCTGAAATCGTAGGAACAACAGATTTAACAAACAAATCATTACGCGTAATTGCAGACCACATTCGTTCTTGTGCATATTTAATTGCAGATGGCGTAATTCCATCAAACGAAGGTCGTGGTTATGTATTACGTCGTATTATCCGTCGTGCAGTACGTCATGGTCACTTGTTAGGTGCCAAAGAAGCGTTCTTCTACAAACTTGTGCCAACCTTAATTGAAGTCATGGCTGAAGCCGGCAAAGAAGTTAAGGAAAAACAAGCGAATGTCGAAAAATTACTTCGTTTAGAAGAAGAACAATTTGCTCGTACATTAGAGCGCGGATTAAGCTTATTAGACGATGCGCTTGCTCAAGTGAAAGATGGTGTGTTGTCAGGTGAAGTTGCCTTTAAACTTTATGATACTTATGGCTTCCCACTTGATTTAACGGCAGATGTATGTCGTGAGCGTGATATTGCAATTGATGAAGCTGGTTTTGAGCGTGAAATGGAAGCGCAACGCTTACGCGCACAATCTGCAAGCCAATTCGGCATGGATTACAACAATGTTATTCGTGTAGAAGGTGAAACAAAATTTGAAGGTTATACTGAATCAGAATCTTTAGCCAAAGTGACCGCACTTTTCCATGATGGCAAATCAGTAGAGAGTATTACTGCAGGCCAAAGTGCCGTGGTGATTTTAGAAAATACTCCATTCTATGCGGAATCAGGTGGTCAAATTGGTGACAGCGGTTATTTAACTTCTCAAGATGTTCAGTTTAATGTAAAAGATACTCAAAAATATGGTCAAGTATTTGGTCATATTGGTGAGTTAGAACAAGGTACTTTAAAAGTTGGACAAACAGTCAATGCGGTTGTAGATGCAGCAAGACGTCATCAAACGTCACTTAACCATTCTGCAACACACTTATTACATGCCGCATTGCGTCAAGTTTTAGGTCACCATGTAGTGCAAAAAGGATCGTTAGTATCCGATACGGCATTACGTTTTGACTTTGCTCATCCGGAAGCGATTACCAAAGCACAGCTTAACGAAATTGAAACGTTGGTAAACCAAAAAGTACGTGAGAATTTTGTGGTTCAAACGGACGTAATGGATATCGAAGCGGCAAAAGCAAAAGGTGCAATGGCGTTATTCGGTGAAAAATATGCTGATGTGGTACGTGTTTTAACAATGGGAGATTTCTCCGTTGAACTTTGTGGTGGCATTCATGCTAAACGTACCGGTGATATCGGTTTATTTAAAATTGTGGCGGAAACTGCAGTTGCAGCAGGTGTTCGTCGTATTGAAGCGGTAACGGGTGAAAATGCAATTAATTGGTTACACAACCAACAACGTATTCTTACTCAAAGTGCAGATTTATTTAAATCTGACGTTAATACCCTTGTTGAGAAAATTCAGCAACTTCAAGATAAAGCGAAGAAAGCAGAAAAAGAATTACAAGGATTAAAAGAAAAAGCCGCAATGCAAGCGGGTTCCGATTTAGTGAAAAGTGCGGTTAAAATTAATGATGTTTCTGTAATCGTACATCAACTAGACGGAATTGAAACTAAATCGTTACGTGTGATGGTTGATGATTTAAAAAATCAACTTGGTTCAGGCGTAATTGTATTTGCATCTATTTTAGATGATAAAGTCAACCTCGTCGTTGGCGTAACAAGCGATTTAACTACTAAAGTGAAGGCTGGTGAGCTAGTGAATTTAATGGCTCAGCAAGTTGGCGGGAAAGGCGGTGGTCGCCCTGATATGGCAATGGCAGGAGGCTCCCAACCAGAAAATGTGAATCTAGCATTAACTGTCGCACAAAACTGGTTAAGCAATAATCTGTAGTACAAGCAGGTCGGTGGGATGCCGATCTTTACTTGATTGATAGGGATATCTAATAAATGCAAACTAAGGAGATAAAAGATGTTAATCTTAACTCGAAAAGTTGGCGAAAGTGTTCTCATTGGAGACGATATTTCTATCACGGTTTTGAGTGTACGTGGAAACCAAGTCAAACTCGGTGTGCAAGCGCCTAAAGAAGTATCCGTTCACCGAGAGGAAATTTACCAACGAATTCTGCAGTCAAAAGATGAACATATAGATGAGGCATCTTAGACCTAGAGTTTTATGAATGTTTTACATTCTATTTATAATTTAATTAACGTTTTTTCAAAAATTAAACCCATTGGTTTGCAAGATTTTAAATAACGGAAATTTGAGTTATAAAGGTAGAGAAGGAACTTTTCCAACTTAAATCTATCAAAATTTAATAAATAATGACCGCACTTTTGTATTGCAGAAGTGTGGTCATTGAATATTTAAACAAAAAGGAAATCTAATGAAAGCAATTATTCCTGTAGCCGGTCTCGGCACCCGTATGTTGCCAGCAACAAAAGCGATTCCAAAAGAAATGTTAACGCTTGTGGATAAGCCTCTGATTCAATATGTTGTAAATGAGTGTGTGGCTGCTGGTATCAAAGAAATCGTGTTAGTCACACATTCTTCTAAAAATGCGATTGAAAACCACTTTGATACGTCTTTTGAGTTGGAAACCATGCTTGAGAAGCGTGTTAAACGTCAACTTTTGGAAGAGGTTCGTTCTATTTGTCCTAAAGATGTAACCATCATGCATGTTCGTCAAGGCAATGCGAAAGGTTTAGGCCATGCGGTGCTATGTGGTCGTCCTGTCGTTGGAAACGAGCCATTTGCAGTGGTGTTACCTGATGTGCTTTTAGCGGATTTTACGGCAAATCAAAAGAAAGAAAATCTTTC
>CAKAQT010000106.1:0-4740 GCA_916720325.1 Parahaemophilus parainfluenzae | reverse complement strand
GGTCAGCAAGCTCTAGAGCTTCAGCTAGTTGATGAGTTAGCGACCAGTGATGATATTATTCTTGAAAAAATGAAAGATAAGTCTGTGATCTCCGTGAAATATAAAGTGAAAAAGCCACTTTTACAAAAAATAGGTAAGCAAGCTGAAGAGAGTATCGAGGGAATTATCCATCGAAATTTAACAAAAAATGGGCAGAATTTTATTCAATAAGAAAAAAATTTACTTATTTGACAACTCTTTACACAACTTTACAAAAAAGTTCCATAAAAAATCATTTTTTAATGTTTTTTTATTTACAAGTTAAAGAATTATGACTACCATACGTCATGAAACTTTTTATAGTTTTATTTGTAAAATTTATAAAGTTTAGTTGTGTAGGTTCTTCTTGCAAGGATTGCACCTTAACAGTAAAAAGGTAAAGAAATGAAATTATCTCGTATTTTATTATCTGCAGTAGCAGTAGCGACAGTTGCTGCTTGTGGTAACTTAAGCAAAGTTACAGAAGCTGGTACTCCAGAATATAAAGAAGTTGATGGTCAACAAGTACCACAACTCGTATGGCCTAAGATTGATAAAGCTGGTTTCAACCATGATGGTAGCCAATTTGGTTCATGGCCAAACTGGGATAACGTTCGTATGATCGAACGTGGTATGAACAAAGACCAATTATATAACCTAATCGGTCGTCCACACTTCTCTGAAGGTTTATACGGTGTTGAAGAGTGGGATTATGCGTTCAACTATCGTGAGAATGGTGTTCACAAAATTTGTCAATACAAAATTTTATTTGACAAAAACCATAATGCTCAAAGCTTCTTCTGGTATCCAAACGGTTGTAACGGAAACTCAGCATTTACTTTAAGTGGTGACTTCTTATTCGACTTCGATAAAGATACTTTAACTCCACGTGGTAAAGAAGTTGTTGATAACGTTGCAGCACAATTAAAAGAAACTGGTGCTAAAGAAGTTAAAGTTGCAGGTTATACTGACCGTTTAGGTTCTGATGCTTACAACTTAGATCTTTCTCAACGTCGTGCAAACCGTGTTAAAGCTCGTTTAATTCAAGATGGCGTAACATCTGAAATTACAGCTGTTGGTTACGGTAAAGTACCACAAGTTAAAGCTTGTGACGGTTACAAACACGCAAGTAAAGCTGAGAAAGACTGTTTACGTCCAAACCGTCGTGTAGAAATCACTGCTTCTGGTTCTGTATTAAAATTACAAGAAGGTGGTCAAGTTAACGGTGGAACTCAAGGTCCAGCACCTCTTTATCAAAAATAATAGATAGAGAAGATAGAAAGAGCGTAATGAAAATTACGCTCTTTTTTTATCTGATGTTTAAGAAAATTATTCAAGTAAAAGTTCTTCAATCAATTTAGTGGTTAAGTTGATATAACTTCCATTAAAACGATGGCTGAAATTTAGTAAATAATAGAGCTGATAAAGGTGTTTTCTTTCTTCAAAACCTTCTTTATCAAGCGGGAAAGTGCGGTCATAAATTTCATAGAATTCAGCTGAGAAAGGTTGGAAAAGCTCACTGAATGCTAAATCACACTCTCTATCACCCCAGTAGCAAGCAGGATCGTAAGTAAAGGTTTGATTTCCTACAATAGCAGTATTTTCAATCCATAAGTTACCATGTAACAAAGAAGGTTTAGGATTATGTTTTGAAAGTTTGTGTTTTACCTTTTCAATAATTAAATCAATGTCACCAAAGTCTAAACCTTTATCTTTGCAAAGTTGTAATTGCCATCCAATACGTTGTTCTGCAAAAAATTTTGCCCAACTTCCATTCCATTTATTCGGTTGATACTCAGGGCCAAGCCAAGTATCAAAATCTAATCCATAGTTTTTAGTGCCAGATACTTGATGGAGTTTTGCTAATTCTTCAGCAAAATGTGGCGTTGCATTGGTTTGTTGAGTAATAGGAAGCGCTTCTAATAATAAGAAACTATGGTTTTGAGAACAGCCTACGCCATACACTTGCGGAAGTCGGATTGTATTGGTTTTGCCTAGTAGGTTTAATTGGTCAGCTTCTGCACGAAACATTGAACGATAGGACCGTTCATTCACTTTAACAAAGACCGGTTGGATTCCATCCGTAATGAGCCAAGTTTCATTTACTTCGCCACCAGGCACTTTGTTTTTTTCTTTGATGTTATAGTAAGCACCAAATTGATCAGCTAAGACTTGAGAAATTGATTTCCACATAATACGCCTCCTAGACATGGTCGATTCTTCTTCATTCTAACGAAAGCACTAAAAATTACTGTGATATATCTCAAAAAATAGCAAAAATTTTTGTCATTTTTCATCTGAAACATCAATTCACCAATAAACGCGTGATTTTTTAATGAGTTAGTATTATCATTAGGTGTATTTTAGTTAGAAAAGATAATCAGGGGAAACTATGCAACATCTGAAAGATCTTGTTGAGAAAGCAAAATCGGCGATTGAACAAATCGAAAATAAAAGTTTAACCACATTAGATGAAATTCGTGTGGAATATTTTGGTAAAAAAGGGCATTTTACCCAACTTATGCAGGAATTGCGTAATGTTGCAGCGGAAGAGCGTCCTGCAATGGGCGCTAAAATCAATGAAGCGAAACAAGCTGCGTTAGATTTTTTAAATGCTAAAAAAGCAGAATGGGAACAAGCTGAACTCAATGCGAAATTAGAAAAAGAACGTATTGATGTGAGCCTTCCAGGTCGTAAAACAGAAACGGGTGGTTTACACCCAGTTACCATTACCATCAATCGCGTAACAAAATTCTTTTCAGAGTTAGGTTTTTCTGTGGAAACCGGTCCCGAAATTGAAAGTGATTATTACAATTTCGATGCATTAAATATCCCTAAACATCACCCAGCACGTGCTGATCACGATACATTCTGGTTTAATCCTGAATTATTACTTCGTACACAAACCTCAGGTGTACAAATTCGTACCATGGAAAAAATGCAGCCACCTATTCGTATTATGGCGCCAGGTCGTGTATATCGTAACGACTACGATCAAACGCACACACCAATGTTCCATCAAATTGAATTGCTTTATGTAGATAAAAAAGCAAACTTCACCGAGTTAAAAGGCTTATTACACGATTTCTTACGTGCATTTTTTGAAGAGGATTTACAAGTTCGTTTCCGTCCTTCTTATTTCCCATTTACTGAACCTTCTGCTGAAGTTGATGTAATGGGCAAAAATGGTAAATGGTTAGAAGTATTAGGTTGTGGTATGGTGCATCCTAATGTGTTACGTAACGTAGGTATTGATCCAAATGAATATTCTGGTTTCGCAGTAGGCATGGGGGTTGAGCGCTTAACTATGTTACGCTACAACGTCACAGATTTACGTTCATTCTTTGAAAACGACTTACGTTTTTTAAAACAATTTAAGTAATTAACCGTTGGGTTAAATTGACGATAATGATTAATTTAGAACGTAACACGTTCATCAATAAAGGATACAGAGATAATGAAATTTAGCGAAAATTGGGTGAGAGAATGGGTTAATCCATCAATTTCAACAGAGCAGTTATGTGATCAAATCACGATGCTTGGTTTAGAAGTTGATGGTGTTGAAAAAGTAGCAGGCGACTTTACTGGAGTGGTTGTAGGTGAAGTTGTTGAATGTGCGCAGCACCCAGATGCAGACAAATTACGAGTTACTAAAGTAAATGTTGGTGGCGACCGTTTATTAGATATCGTTTGTGGTGCACCAAATTGCCGTCAAGGTTTAAAAGTGGCATGTGCAACTGAAGGTGCGGTATTACCTGGTGATTTTAAAATTAAGAAGACTAAATTACGTGGCCAACCTTCAGAAGGGATGCTTTGCTCATTCTCTGAATTAGGCATTGATGTAGATGCAGATGGTATTATTGAGCTACCGTTAGATGCACCAGTGGGTACAAATCTACGTGAATATTTAGATTTAGATGATAAAGCCATTGAAATTAGCTTAACGCCAAACCGTGCAGATTGTTTAAGCATTGCTGGTGTTGCGCGTGAAGTTGGTGTGGTGAATAAACAAGTTGTTAATCAACCGCACTTTGATGCCGTACCTGCAACGATTTCAGATAAAGTTCAAATTGAATTAAAAGCGCCAGAAGCATGCCCTCGTTATTTATTGCGCGTGGTGAAAAATGTGAATGTTAAAGCGCAATCACCAATTTGGTTACAAGAAAAATTACGTCGTTGTGGTATTCGTTCTATCGATCCTATTGTGGATATTACCAACTATGTTTTACTTGAATTAGGTCAACCAATGCATGCTTTTGATGCATCAAAAGTGGCTCAACCTGTTCAAGTACGTTTAGCCAATAACGGCGAAGAACTTGTTTTATTAGATGGTACAACCGCAAAATTACAACCGAATACTTTAGTGATTGCAGACCAAAAAGGTCCATTAGCAATGGCGGGTATCTTTGGTGGTCAAGCAAGTGGTGTTGATGCTGAAACAACAAAAGATGTGATTTTAGAAGCAGCATTCTTCGCGCCATTAGCGATTGCGGGACGTGCAAGACAATATGGTTTACATACAGATTCTTCACATCGCTTTGAACGTGGTGTTGATTTTACGCTACAACGTCACGCAATGGAACGTGCAACAGCATTGTTACTTGAAATTTGTGGCGGTGAAGCAGGCGAAATTTGTGAAGTCGTGAGCGAGCAATATTTACCAAAAGTCAATGAAGTCACTTTACGTCGTGAAAAATTAGATAGCTTATTAGGTCATCATAT
>CAKAQT010000105.1:0-4764 GCA_916720325.1 Parahaemophilus parainfluenzae | reverse complement strand
GTGACGAAACCTCGTCGTCGACCAAAATCAGGTCAAATTCGTAAAGCAGTAAAACGTTATACTGAGTTAAGTAAACGCTATAAAAAATAGGTGGTATTCGCGATGAAAATGCAGCAACTCCGCTACATTGTTGAGATTGTAAACCAAAATTTAAATGTGACTGAAGCCGCGAATGCGCTTTATACCTCTCAACCTGGTATCAGTAAACAGGTTCGCTTGTTAGAAGATGAATTAGGTTTAGAGATTTTTGAGCGTAATGGTAAACACATTAAATCCATTACACCGGCAGGTAAAAAAATTGTCGCCATTGCTCGTGAGCTTTTAGTGAAAGCCCAAAGCATTAAATCAGTGGCCAATGAATATACTTGCCCGAATCATGGCGTGTTACGTATTGCGACAACTAATACGCAAGCGCGTTATATGTTGCCAGCTGTGGTGGAGCGTTTCTCTAAACAATATCCGGATGTGAGTTTACATATTCATCAAGGTTCACCGACGCAAATCCATGATGCATTGATTTCAGGTGAAGTGGATTTAGCGATCACAACAGAAGCGCCATATCTTTTTGATGATTTGATTCAACTGCCTTGTTATTTGTGGAATCGTTCGGTGATTGTTAAACCTGACCATCCTTTAGCAAAAGTGAAAAATCTTACTGTTGAGGAGTTAGGCAAATATCCGTTAGTCACTTATACCTTCGGTTTTACCGGTGTGTCTGATTTGGATTATGCGTTTAACCGCGCGGGGATTCTGCCGAATATTGTGTTTACCGCAACGGATGCTGATGTGATTAAAACTTATGTGCGTTTAGGATTAGGTGTGGGTATTATGGCCTCTATGGCACATACACCAGCAGATAAGGATTTAGTGGCAATTGATGCTGGGCATTTGTTCCGTGCGAGTATGACGCAAATTGCGTTTAAACACAGTACTTTCTTACGCAACTATATGTATGACTTTATTGAATTCTTCTCTCCACACTTAACTCGCCCAATGGTTGAAAAGGCTGAGAAATTGCGTGATAACAGCGCGGTGAAGAAATTGTTTGATAATGTTGAATTAGAAGTGAAATAAGCATAGAAAAATATAAAAGTGCGGTCAGAATTTAATGCGAATTCTGACCGTTTCTTTTTTTACAATAAAAACAAATGTGGCACTAAGTTCATGACGATAACTGTTGCGATAGAAAGCAATAATCGTGATGAGCCAAAGATAAAACCTCGGTTTGTACCATTATCAAATTTTACTAATAAATTTGCCATCGCGGTTAAAGCATAGACTTCAATCACCGTGAAAATGACTAAGTAAATATAAGCAGAAACCAAAGAAATATATTTCAACGTAATAAACCAAGGCAGGATAATACCAACAGCCAAGATTGGTGCCACCCATAGTGTTTGTTTAATCGTTAAATTAATTTTTCGAGAAAAATAACTTTGTAGTGACACTGTCAGTAAACCATTCACAAAAAGTGCAATGGGGGAGTGTTCCGGCATGCCTAATTTGTTATCAAATAGGAACGGGAAGATCACAAAGAATGATGTTGCAATGGAAAGGGGAATAAACAACATCAAATGCACTAATAAAAATTCTTTAGTGATGATTTCTTTAATTTGGGCAAAGCGAAATTTCACTAAGGTTTGCAAAGTTTGGATTTGATAAAACGGTTTTACCATTAAGGCAAAGAGAACTGCTTCCATCGCAAAGCAGACCCAAATCAACCATTCAATGTGATTGTATTTGATAAATGGAATCACCAACAAAGGCGCAAACATAGACGACATGGAAGTGACTTTCAAATATTTTCCCTGTAATCGGGTTTTCTCTTTGTATTCTTCACCCGCGAGCACCAATAGGCAGGCTTTCGCATTGGTACCAAACAAACAGCTGCCTAAACCAAAACAGATAGTGGCAATTAAAAGCAGAATGTAATTGTCAGCAGAGAGAAAGAAAATATAGGCGATCACATCTAAAAAGCATCCAAGTAACATCATTTTAGCCAGTCCAAAACGGTCACCCCAGATACCGGCTAAAATAGCCAATGCTTGGTTGCAGAAAAAAAGCAACGAGAGCGAAAAGGCAATTTCACTGTTGCTTAATCCTTTTCCTTGTAAATAGATGAAAAATACCGTTTGCATGGAAAAGAATGCAAGGGTAGAAAAGAAACGACGAGTCAGTAAAAGTTTTTGCAAATTCATTGTTTTATTTAAAAAAGAAAAGCACGCGTTAAGAACGCGCGCTAGTAATTTGTTAAGTGCGGTCAAAATTCACGACGATTTTTAACCGCACTTTTAGTTTAAAAAGAATCGTGATATTTCACTAAATCTTCGCGACTAATGGCAAATACACCTAGACCGCCATTTTTTAGTTCAACCCATTCAAATGGCACATCTGGATATTGTTCAATGAGACTTACCATGCTGTTGCCCACTTCGCAAACGAGCATGCCATTTTGTGTTAAATAATCCGGTGCTTGTTTTAAAATTTGTTTTGTAATTTCTAAACCATCAACACCTGAACCTAAGGCTAATTCAGGCTCATAATGGAATTCTTCTGGCATGTCCGCCAAGTCTTCTTCATCCACATAAGGCGGATTGGAGACGATTAAATCATATTGTTGACCAAAGAGATTTTGGAATAAATCTGATTGAATCGGGAAAACACGATGTTCTAATTGGTGACGCGCAATATTGATTTCTGCCACATTTAACGCATCCACAGAAAGATCGACCGCATCCACTTCAGCTTCAGGAAAGGCTTCAGCCGTCGCGATTGCGATACAACCACTACCGGTACAAAGATCTAAAATACGTTTTGGTTCAGATTTTAAAAGCGGAGCAAATTTATCTTGGATTAATGCACTAATTGGCGAGCGAGGAATAATTGTGCGCTCATCTACATAGAATTCTAATCCGCAGAACCACGCACTATTCGTTAAATAAGCGACAGGCACACGTTGTTCAATTCGGCTTAAGACTAATTGTACTAAAGTTTCTTTTTCTGAATGAGTAAGTTTGCTACCAAATAAATCTTGCGGTAAATCGAGCGGTAATTGAAGCCCCGCAAGGACTAATTGAAGACTTTCATCCCACGCATTGTCATGGCCTTGCCCGTAGTAAATATCAGAACGGTTGAATGTGCTGTATGTCCAGCGTAAAAAATCTTGAATAGTTGTTAATTCACTTGCCACGTTATCTTCTAAAATTGTCGCAACAAGTTCTTGATTGTGTAAGGTTTCCATTTTCTGCCTCAATAAAAAATTTGGCTAGTTATACCATAGAATAGATGTGCTATCATTAAGCAAAATAACAAATTGAGAAAAATAATGACAGAACCAGATGATTTCGATCTTTTTCGGGCGGAAACAAAAGGGATTAAACCCATCAAGCAAGATACCTTTGTGGCACCTCGTCAAAAGAGCGGTCAAAAAAAATCCCATTTACGTGATATTCGAGAAAAAGAAGATACACTTTTCTATTTTTCCGATGAATATGAACCCTTGCTAAATGAACACGATGGTGTCATCAAATATTTACGCGAAGGGGAAGATAGCCATTTATTGAAGCAACTTCGTCGTGGCGATTTTTCACCCGAATTATTTTTGGATTTGCATGGTTTAACCCGTGAGCAAGCCAAAATGGAATTGGCAGCACTGTTATTAGCTTGTGAAGATGAGCATGTTTATTGCGCGAGCATCATGACCGGCTATGGAACCTTTACGTTGAAAAAACAAATTCCACGTTGGTTAGTTCAGCATCCTAAAGTCCGAGCATTACACCAAGCACCAAAAGAATGGGGCGGAGAAGCGACGATACTCATTTTAGTGGATGTATAAAGAAAAAGTGCGGTCGAAATTGACCGCACTTTTTTTACATTTTTTCGATTGTCTTAATGCCTAATAACGCTAAACCTTGTTTTAAGGTTTTCTCTGTAAGAGAAGCGAGTTTTAAACGGCTTAATTTTACGTTTTCATCTTCTGCATTTAAGATTGGGCAGTGTTCATAGAATGAAGAGAATACACCCGCCAACTCATATAAATAAGCACAGAGCACATGCGGTGTCCCTTCTTTGCCCACCGTTTGAACCGCTTCTTCAAATTGAAGCAATTTGATCGCTAATGCACGTTCTTTTTCATCTGAAAGTTGAATTTTCGCTTCTGCAAGAGCGGTTGGATCCACATCTGCTTTATTGAAGATTGAACGAATACGTGTATAAGCATATTGCATATAAGGCGCGGTATTACCTTCAAAGCTGAGCATGTTGTCCCAATCGAATACATAGTCAGTCGTGCGGTTTTTAGAAAGATCTGCATATTTCACCGAGCCAATACCCACCGCTTCAATAACCGCAGTTTTTTCTTCATCAGATAAGTTGGTATTTTTCTCGTTGATTAATACAGTGGCACGCTCAATCGCTTCATCTAATAAATCTGCTAATTTTACGGTGCCGCCAGTACGAGTTTTGAATGGTTTACCGTCTTTACCCAACATCATACCGAAGTTTTTATGTTCAAGTGAGAAACTATCTGGCACATAACCTGCTTTACGTGTAATTAACCAAGCTTGTTGCATGTGTTGGCTTTGACGAGTATCAGAGAACACTAATGCACGATCTGCTTTTAAGGTTTCATAGCGATATTTCGCTGCAGCGATGTCAGTAGTAGTATAAAGGAAACCACCATCTTTCTTCTGAACGATAACGCCCATTGCTTCGCCTTCTTTGTTTTTGAATTCATCAAGATAAACAACCAATGCACCTTCATCT
>CAKAQT010000104.1:0-4783 GCA_916720325.1 Parahaemophilus parainfluenzae | reverse complement strand
GGGAAGCGACCATCAATGAGTTTTGAGGTAAACACAATGTGGTTTAAGTGAATACGAAGATTATTCGTGCCGATTTGCAAACGAGCAAGTTCGTCACTGCTTTCTAATAGGCGATTCAGTTCTAATACACCTTTGCGAGGGAGAATAACTGAATGGGTTTGCAGATCTTGATCTAATTCGATCGTACAAACCGCAAGACGGTGACCGTCAGTTGCAACAGTACGTAATAAATTACCTTCCGTTTCAAATTTCATGCCGTTTAAGAAATAGCGGGCATCCTGGTTTGCCATTGAAAATTGGGTTGCTTCAATTAAGCGACGCAAGGTGCTTTGCGGTAAGGCAAAATCCACTTCAGATTGCCAATCCGTTAGATTTGGATATTCTTCAGCGGGCAGCGTAGTGAGATTAAATTTACTGCGACCAGACTCCACAATGGCGCGATCTTCTTCAAAGGTAACTGTAATTTCAAATTCATCTGATAGTGTGCGGCAAATATCTAAGAATTTTTTAGCCGGAATGGTGAACGAGCCATCAGCGGTTGAAGAAGAAAGTTGAGTATAGCTAGAAAGCTCAACTTCAAGGTCTGTACCTGTAATCGTTAAACGGTTATCTTCAATTTGTAATAACACGTTATTTAATACAGGAATATTCGGACGATTGCTCAATACGCCACAAACTTGCTGTAAGGGTTTTAGTAGATTTTCTCTTGAAATGCTAAATTGCATCATTGGCTCCTTATGCAGATAATGTGCGAATTAAATTCGCCCAATCTTCTTGAATACTGCTGTCTTTTTCACGGAATTTTGGCACTTCACGACAAGCATTTAAGACTGTCGTATGGTCGCGTTCAAAGGCACGGCCAATTTCCGGTAAGCTTTTATTGGTTAATTCTTTTGCTAACGCCATCGCAACTTGGCGTGGGCGAGTGACTGATCTCGCTCTGCTTTTTGATTTTAAATCAGCCACTTTAATTCGATAGTATTCTGCCACGACTTTCTGAATATTTTCAATGGTTACCAAACGTTCTTGTAAGGCGAGAATATCTTTTAATGTGTCACGGACAAAATCAATATCAATGTGACCACCTTTGAAGTCTTGCATCGCTTTCACACGGTTTAAGGCACCTTCTAATTCACGAACATTGGTGCGTAAGCGTTGGGCAATAAAGAATGCCACTTCTTCTGGCAGCTCCATATGATGTTCTTCTGCTTTTTTCAGCAAAATCGCAACACGGGTTTCTAAATCTGGTGGTTCAATCGCAGTGGTTAAACCCCAACCGAAACGAGATTTTAGGCGTTCTTCAATTTTCTCAATTTCTTTTGGATAGCGGTCAGAAGTCAAAATGATTTGACGACCAGTTTCAAATAAACTATTGAAAATATGGAAAAATTCTTCTTGTGTTTTTTCTTTTTCTGCAAAGAATTGAATATCATCCACTAATAATGCATCAAGAGAACGATAGAATTTTTTGAATTGATCCATCTTATTATCACGCATCGCTTTGACCATGTGCTGCATAAAATTATTAGCATGGATATAAAGCACGCGGGCATTCGGTTTATTCGCTAAAATACCATTACCGATTGCGTGTAATAAGTGGGTTTTACCTAAACCTGTACCCCCATATAAAAAGAATGGGTTTGCCGTTGGTTCACCTGGTGCAAGAGCAAGTTTTTGACCTACTGCACGAGCGAGTTGGTTTGATTTACCTTCAACAAAGTTTTCAAATAAATGTTTACGATTTAGGTGTGATTCAAATTTAGTCGGCACATCAGATTCTTGCTGAAAACTCACCGCACTTTCTTGATGATTAGTTGTTTGAGTTGAGGATGATTCAACAGCTTTTGGAGCCGGTTTTACCCCTTCTTTTACGATAATTTGTAAATTTGGATTTTTAGCAAGGGCTTGGCAAATTTGATGAATTTGGGCCAAGTAATGATTTTCTACCCAGCTTTTCACAAACATATTTGACGCATATAACACCACTTGATCTTGCGAGATGACATCCGCTTGTAATGGGCGTAACCACGTGCTGAGATCCATCGGGGAAACTTGATCTTGTAGTTGTGATAAGCAATCTTGCCATAGGGTAGAAAGGCTCACGATAAATTATCCTTATGTTATATGCGTATAAAATAAAAGCCGCAAAAGTGCGGTTAAAAATCGAAGAGAATTTTACAATAATTTAGGCAAAAGATCTTCTGTTGGTCGTCAAAAAAAGACAAAAAGGTTGCTTGAGATTTTGTCCAAAATCCGTATAATCCCCACGATTTTAGAAGAAACGGAAGATTATTTCGGAATTTTCTCTTTTCTTATTTGACGAAAGCCCAATTTATGATTAAAATTGCGGTCTATTTTTTATAACCCTTGTTGTGTTTTGAATATCAAAACAGTAAACCATTTTGATTTAGGTAGATTACAATGAAACGTACATTTCAACCTTCTGTATTAAAACGTAGCCGTACTCACGGTTTCCGTGCTCGTATGGCAACTAAAAACGGCCGTCAAGTTTTAGCTCGTCGTCGTGCTAAAGGTCGTAAGAGTTTATCTGCATAATCACCTTTTTTAGTGATTAAGCTAAACTTCTCTCGGGAGTTACGATTGCTAACTCCCACTCAATTCAAAAATGTCTTCGAACAACCGTTTCGAGCAAGCACCCCTGAAATTACCATTCTCGCACGCAAAAATAATCTTGAGCATCCACGCTTAGGTTTAACTGTGGCTAAAAAACATCTTAAACGAGCGCACGATCGTAATCGTATTAAACGTTTAGTTCGTGAAAGTTTTCGTTTATCTCAACATAATTTGCCTTCTTGTGACTTTGTCTTTGTGGCGAAACGTGGCATTGGTCAGCTTGATAATCAAACGTTTTTACAAACTTTGGATAAATTATGGGCACGTCACATTCGTTTGGCACAAAAATCCTCATCGCTTTAATTAAGTTTTATCAAGTAGCGATTAGCCCTTTAATCGGGCCGCGTTGTCGTTTTGTGCCAACCTGTTCTTGTTATGGTATTGAGGCGTTAAAAACACATGGATTGTTAAAAGGTAGTTGGCTTACGCTAAAACGTGTATTAAAATGTCACCCCTTAAGCGCCGGTGGATTCGATCCTGTTCCGCCGAAAAAGATTAATAATAACGATGAGAAAAAATAATGGACTCAAGACGTAGCCTATTAGTGCTTGCACTACTCTTTATTTCTTTCCTTGTTTATCAGCAATGGCAACTTGATAAAAATCCACCTGTTCAACAACAGACCACGGAACAAACAACAGCCGCCTCTTCTGATGTCCCGGCAAGTTCTTCTTCATCTGCTGAAGTAGTGGCAGATTCACAAACAAAAGGTCAAATTATCACATTAGAAAATGATGTATTCCGTTTGAAAGTGGATACATTAGGTGGTGATGTAATCAGTTCTGAACTATTAAAATATGATGCGGAATTAGGTTCAAAAGAACCTTTCGTCTTGTTAAAAGATACAAACGAGCATGTTTACATTGCACAAAGCGGTTTAATTGGTAAAAACGGGATCGATACAAAAGCAGGTCGTGCGCAATATCAAGTTACTGGCGACAATTTCAAATTAGCAGAAGGTCAAAATGAACTTTCTGTGCCATTAACATTTGAAAAAGATGGTGTGACTTATCGTAAAATCTTTGTGTTAAAACGTGATAGTTACGATGTCGGTGTTAACTTTGAAATTGTGAACCAAAGTGGTAGCACAATTGAAGTTGAACCTTACGGCCAATTAAAACACACATTAGTTGAAAGCAGCGGTAACGTGGCAATGCCTACTTATACCGGTGGTGCGTATTCTTCTTCAGAAACCAATTACAAAAAATACAGCTTCAGCGATATGAAAGACAAAAATCTTTCTATCGATACCAAAGCAGGTTGGGTTGCTATTTTACAACACTATTTCGTATCAGCTTGGATCCCAAATCAAGATGTAAATAACCAACTTTATAGTATTACAGACAGCAAAAATAACGTTGCGTCTATTGGTTATCGTGGTCCAGTCGTTTCTATTCCAGCAGGTGCAACAGAGACTATTACCAGCTCATTATGGACAGGTCCGAAATTACAAAACAAAATGGCTGAAGTGGCTAACCACTTAGACTTAACTGTTGATTATGGTTGGGCATGGTTTATCGCGAAACCATTATTCTGGTTATTAACGTTCATTCAAAGTATTGTATCTAACTGGGGTGTGGCAATTATTTGTGTCACCTTAGTGGTGAAAGCGATTTTATATCCGCTCACAAAAGCACAATACACTTCTATGGCGAAAATGCGTATGTTGCAACCGAAAATGCAAGAAATGCGCGAACGTTTTGGTGATGATCGCCAACGTATGAGCCAAGAAATGATGAAACTTTACAAAGAAGAAAAAGTAAATCCACTTGGCGGTTGCTTACCATTAATCCTCCAAATGCCAATTTTCATTGCATTATACTGGACGTTTATGGAAGCGGTTGAACTTCGTCATGCGCCATTCTTTGGTTGGATTCAAGATTTATCGGCACAAGACCCTTACTACATTCTCCCAATCTTAATGGGCGGATCAATGTTCTTGTTACAAAAAATGTCACCGACACCAGTTGCCGATCCAATGCAACAAAAAGTGATGAATTTCATGCCGTTGATCTTCATGTTCTTCTTCCTCTGGTTCCCGGCAGGTCTAGTACTTTACTGGTTAGTGTCTAACTTAATCACTATCGTACAACAACAAATGATCTACCGTGGTTTAGAGAAAAAAGGGTTACATACCCGTAAAAAATAA
>CAKAQT010000103.1:0-4807 GCA_916720325.1 Parahaemophilus parainfluenzae | reverse complement strand
AGCTGTACCATAGTTTTTGCCATTCACGATTTAGCATACGCGGCACATCTTTCATGATTTCAGCCAAACCATCATCATTAACGGCTTCGCCAGTCAGCATTTTTTCGACTTTTTCTGCTAACAATCCATTAAACGGTGCGGCAATAAAGCCTGAAAGTGTTGTAAAGGCAAAATAGAAAAATAAGAGAATTGAGCCTATAGACAGCACGAGCAAAATCACACTTAAAAAGCTTAACCAATCAGGAATAAAGCTCATTACCCAGTCGATCATCGTGGAGATTTGCGAAACAAATAGCCAAAATAAGCCTGTGAGTAGGACGACGTTAAGTAAAATCGGCATTATCACAAAACGGCGGAGGCCTTTTTGCGTAATGAAATGCCAACCCATTACGAAATGATTGAAAGCAGATTTTATTTCATTTTGATCGATCATCATTGTTCCTTTAAATTGAAAAGTAAAAAATACAAAATGTCACAGAAAGACAATATTTTTTGAGAAAAATTCCATCTCATCCCTTTTAATATCTTGTTTGCTTTCCTATTTTTTCACCTGTGGAAATGTGGTAGGATTAGCAAAAAATCATTGCGTTAAGGAGCAACAAGAATGGACTTAAATACCATTTTGATTATTTTAGGGGTAATTGCTTTAATTGCCTTAGTGGTACACGGATTATGGTCAAATCGCCGTGAGAAATCAAAATATTTTAAAAGTGCGAATACATTTAACCGCACTTCTAAAAACGGTGAGGTCAATCCTTTTTCGCAAGCCGCTGATCCTAATGCGGATATTCGTTTAACACATCGTGCTCAAGCGGCACAGCCTGTACAACAAAGTGTTCAACCTAAAGTGGCACCACAGGCAGCAAGCCAACAGCAATTTAATTTTGATGAGCAACGTGCTCAAGTGGATGCGCGTCAAATAGAAAAAAGCGTGGATGATATTAAAATCTCCTTACCAAATCAGCCAGTTTATGAGATGAAAACGGCGCAACCTGCTCCTGCGCCACAGCCTGAACCTGTGGTTTATCCTGAAACGAATGTACAACCGAAACCACGTGTGGCAGAAATGACAATCGAAGAGTTAGAAGCACAAAGCAATGATTTTGATGGTGTGAATTCTTCTTCGCCTGAATTACGTGAGCAGTTAGCTGAGATGTCATTAAATCCAACTCAAGAACCTACTCATGAGAACGTGCATTTTAACTATCACGAACCAGTAGAAGTGGAAAAACCAAAACAAACCACTGGCTTTGTTCAACTTTATGTCATTTCAAATCAAAATCGTGAATTCTATGGTCCACAATTATCTCAATCTTTAGAAAACTTGGGATTCATTTTTGGCGAGCGTCAAATGTATCACCGCCACTTTGATTTAAGTGTGGCAAGCCCAGTGTTATTTAGTGTGGCAAACATTGAACAACCCGGTACGTTTGATTATTACAATATGGCCGAGTTTTCAACCATGGGTGTGGTACTCTTTATGCAGTTGCCATCGCCAGGTAATAATTTGGCAAACTTACGTATGATGATTCGCGCAGCGAAAACCATCGCAGAAGATTTAGGTGGCGTAGTGTTGACTGATCAGCAAGAGATTTTTGATGATGTAGCTGAGCAAGATTATTTATCTCGCATCGCATAAAACGCACGAAAAAATAACCGCACTTTGGGCGAGCCGATGGTTCGCCCATTTTAATTCAATGAGTAAACCGTTAGAGAACATTATGAGCCTTCAGCAACAAATTGATACATTACGTCAGGATCTTCGTCGTTATGAATATGAATATCACGTGTTGGATAACCCAACCATTCCTGATGCAGAATATGACCGTTTATTTCATCAACTTAAAGCCTTAGAAGCCGCTCATCCGGAACTCATTACGGCAGATTCACCTACTCAACGTGTGGGCGCCAAACCGCTTTCTGGTTTTGCACAAATTCGTCATGAAATTCCAATGCTGTCTTTGGATAATGCGTTTTCAGACGAGGAATTTTATGCATTCGTAAAACGTATTGAAGATCGTCTTATTCGTTTGCCTGAACCTCTTACTTTCTGCTGTGAACCGAAATTAGATGGTTTAGCGGTGAGTATTTTGTATGTAAATGGCATACTGACTCAAGCCGCAACCCGTGGTGATGGGACGACAGGGGAAGATATTACTGCCAATATTCGCACGATTCGAAATATTCCCTTGCAGCTTTTAATGGACAATCCGCCTGCACGTTTAGAAGTGCGTGGCGAAGTGTTTATGCCACATGCAGGCTTTGAGCGTTTAAATCAGCACGCTTTAGAGAAAGGTGAGAAAACCTTTGCTAACCCGCGTAATGCAGCGGCGGGATCGTTGCGCCAGCTTGATCCGAAAATTACAAGTAAACGTCCATTGGTATTGAATGCTTATGGTATTGGTATTGCGGAAGGGGTTGATTTGCCGAATACGCATTATGATCGTTTGCAATGGTTGAAGTCTATTGGGATTCCAGTAAACCCAGAAATCCGTTTATGTAACGGCACAGATGAAGTGTTGGATTTTTATCGTGATATTCAAAATAAACGCAGCTCTCTTGGCTACGATATTGATGGCACCGTGCTGAAAATCAATGATATTGCGTTACAAGAGAAATTAGGTTTTATCTCAAAAGCGCCACGTTGGGCGATTGCTTATAAATTCCCTGCACAAGAAGAATTAACTCGTTTAAATGATGTGGAATTCCAAGTGGGCAGAACAGGGGCAATTACCCCAGTGGCTAAATTGGAACCGGTATTTGTGGCTGGTGTCACGGTGAGTAACGCCACATTGCATAACGGTGATGAAATCGAACGCTTGGACATTGCGATTGGCGATACGGTAGTGATTCGTCGTGCAGGGGATGTGATCCCACAAATTATCGGCGTATTGCACGATCGTCGCCCAGCGGATGCGAGACCGATTGTTTTCCCTGAGACTTGTCCTGTATGTGATTCGGCCATTGTTCGTATTGAAGGCGAAGCGGTAGCGCGTTGTACGGGCGGTTTGTTCTGTGCAGCACAGCGTAAAGAAGCGCTTAAACATTTCGTTTCTCGTAAAGCTATGGATATTGATGGGGTAGGGGGTAAATTAATCGAGCAGTTGGTGGATCGTGAATTAATTCATACTCCAGCCGATTTATTTAAGTTAGATTTAACTACGCTGACTCACTTGGAAAGAATGGGTACAAAATCAGCTGAAAATGCGTTAGCGAGCCTTGAAAAAGCAAAAAATACGACGTTAGCACGTTTTATTTTCGCCTTAGGGATTCGTGAAGTGGGTGAAGCAACGGCATTGAATTTAGCAAATCATTTCAAAACCTTAGAAGCTTTGCAAAATGCAGATTTAGAAGCCTTACAGCAAGTGCCTGATGTGGGCGAAGTAGTGGCAAATCGTATTTTGGCGTTTTGGCACGAACCACATAATGTGGCGGTAGTGAATGATTTAATCGCTCAAGGCGTACATTGGGAAACCGTGGAAACCAAAGAAGTGACAGAAAACCGCTTTAAAGGCAAAACGGTTGTATTAACCGGAACCTTAACTCAAATGGGACGTAATGAAGCTAAAGCCTTATTACAAGACATGGGCGCGAAAGTGAGCGGCTCGGTTTCAGCAAAAACAGATTTTGTGATTGCCGGTGATGCGGCGGGTTCTAAACTCACAAAAGCACAGGAATTAGGTGTGACTGTTCTCACGGAAGAAGAGTTCCTTGCAGAAATTCAGTCATAATTAAACGGTTAGAAAACAAAATGGGGCGTAGATGATACGCCCCATTTTTTATCTCAAAACACGCTCAAAATTGACCGCACTTTAGCCAGCCACAGCGGGTAGGTAACCCGCCTGAATTAAGAATGGTACGATCATAATGATTACGCCAATTACTAAGGCTATCACTAAGGTTACGTTACCACCGATTACACGATAAGGCAGATTTGGATTCGCTTGACGTGTTTTCCATGCGAGACCAATAGGTAAAATTAAGCAATAGAATGCACAGAGTAAACCCGCATAGCTTAATGCGGCAATAAAACCTTCAGGATAATACAAGGCGAATGCAAGTGGTGGAGTAAATGCTGCAACAGTCAGTGTTAAACGGTTGTGTGGCAATTTGTAACGTTTAAATAAATCGCCTAAACCTTCAAATACCCCTAGCATCACACCTAGGAAAGAGGTGATTAATGCAAGTGCAGAGAACACTCGCACGATTTCGCCCATGATGTGGGAGTTCGTGATTTGACGTGTTGCATTGACCAAGCCGTTAAGGGTTGGATCCGCTTGTAATACTTGTATGAATTCATTTTGGCTTAATACACCGTGAGTCGCTAATTGCCATATCAAATAAGCGACTAGCGGAATGGCTGTGCCAATTAAAATGGCTTTACGGAATTGAGTGACACTACCATCTAAATAGCTATTTACGCTACCCATGATGATGTGGAAGCCAAAAGAGGTAAAGAAAATTGGTGCCGCAGAGATCACGAAAGCATAATTTAAAGGTAAGGCCATCAGGTTATCGACAGATACTTTTGGTAACATCATGAACAACACAAAAGCAAAGGCAATTAATTTACCGATGAACAGAATACGGGTGGCACCATCAACGCCTCTTGTACCTACAACCACAAAGGCACCGAGTACGACGGTAAATAAAATGATTGAAAGTTCGGAGGAGAGACTTTCAAAGCCAAAAGCCGTTGGTAAACCAGATAATAATGAACCGCCTCCGGTGATGTAGGCCGCAGAAAGGGCGTAAAGTAAAATGAGCAAGCTAAAAGTCGCTAAGACACGCCCAGTGATACCAAAGT
>CAKAQT010000102.1:0-4812 GCA_916720325.1 Parahaemophilus parainfluenzae | reverse complement strand
GCGGTCAATTTTTAGTGAGTTTTTATGAAAGAAACAATCGTCGCACAAGCGACAGCGCCAGGACGTGGCGGTATTGGTATTTTGCGTGTATCCGGCCCGAAAGCGGTTGAAGTGGCACAAGCGGTACTAGGTAAATGTCCTAAACCAAGAATGGCAGATTATTTACCTTTTAAAGATGCTGATGGCACAGTATTAGATCAAGGCATTGCGCTTTATTTTAAATCGCCGAATTCCTTTACTGGTGAAGATGTATTGGAATTGCAAGGTCATGGCGGACAAGTGGTATTAGATTTGTTGCTAAAACGAATTTTACAACTTGATGGTGTTCGTCTTGCACGTCCAGGTGAATTTTCTGAACAGGCTTTTTTAAACGATAAATTAGATTTAGCTCAAGCGGAAGCCATTGCCGATTTGATTGATGCGACTTCGGAGCAAGCCGCTCGTTCTGCATTAAAATCGTTACAAGGTGAATTTTCTAATAAAGTGAATCAGTTAGTGGATTCCGTGATTTATCTTCGTACTTATGTGGAAGCGTCGATTGATTTCCCCGATGAAGAAATTGACTTTTTGGCAGACGGTAAAATCGAAGCAAAATTACGAGAAATTATCACTCAGCTTGATTTAGTCCGTAGCGAAGCGAAACAAGGCTCGATTTTACGTGAAGGGATGAAAGTGGTGATTGCCGGTCGTCCAAATGCGGGTAAATCCAGCTTACTGAATGCTTTAGCGGGCAGAGAAGCGGCTATTGTGACAGATATTGCAGGAACCACTCGTGATGTGTTGCGTGAGCATATTCATATTGATGGCATGCCTTTACATATTATTGATACCGCAGGACTTCGTGAAGCGACAGATGAAGTTGAACGTATCGGGATCTCGCGTGCGTGGACTGAGATTGAGCAAGCCGATCGTATTATCTTAATGTTAGACAGTAGCGATCCTGATAGCCAAAATATCGAAAAAGTGCGGTCAGAATTTTTATCAAAATTGCCAAATAATATGCCGGTGACCATTGTTCGCAATAAAGTAGATTTAAGTGGCGAGGCAGTTGGACTAAAAGAAGAAAATGGAACAACGACCGTTTGTTTATCAGCCCAAACACATCAGGGTGTAGATTTGTTGCGTGAGCATTTAAAACAGGCGATGGGTTTCCAAACAGGGATGGAAGGTGGTTTCTTGGCTCGTCGTCGTCATCTTGATGCCTTAGAAAAAGCGGCCGAACATTTACAAATTGGATTAGTCCAATTAACCGAGTTTCATGCGGGTGAATTACTGGCAGAAGAACTTCGTTTAGTGCAAGCTAACCTGAGTGAAATTACGGGGCAATTTACCTCGGATGATTTGCTCGGTAATATTTTCAGTTCTTTCTGTATTGGAAAATAAACGTTAGTTTATGACTTTTCATATGTTGTGGGTCATTGCTCTTGGTCTCTCGATGGATGCCTTTGCAGTTTCCATCTCTAAAGGCTTAGCAATGCGCGCTTTTCGATGGAAACAAGCATTAGCTATTGCATGCTGTTTTGGGCTATTCCAAGGCATCATGCCTGCGATAGGCTATGTTGTCGGACTGCAATTTAGTCAGATGATTCAAAATTGGGATCATTGGATTGCCTTTGTTTTGCTTGCGCTCATCGGTGTGAATATGATTCGAGAAGGACTTAGCTCGAATGATGAACCCGTTCCCTCATTGATTAGTTTAAAACACTTGCTAACACTTGGTGTGGCAACGAGTATTGATGCGTTAGCCATTGGTGTCTCTTTTGCTTTTCTTTCCGTGGACATTTTATTGGCTGTCTTCATCATAGGTTTAACAACCTTTGTCATCTCTTTTATTGGTGTAAAGAGCGGTCATTTTTTAGGGAAAAAATTCAAAAGCAAAGCAGAGATTTTTGGCGGTTTAGTGTTATTCGTCATGGCTGTGAAAATCCTACACGAACATGGTGTTTTTTAAGTGCGAATTTTCGCCTTTTAGATTATAATCTTACGAACTTTGTCTTTTTTAAAAGGGTAATAATTGAATGTTAATTGAAAAAATGCATGGCGTCGCCCATAGCTTTATCGGGAAAGCGATCTTTGCTTTACTTCCAGTTTCATTTTTAATCGGTGGGATGTCAGGCTATTTGTATGGTGGCAACGAGAGTTTTGCTGCAAAAGTAAATGGCGAAACTATCTCTCAACAAGATTTTTTAAATCGTTACAACCAAGAGTTTGAAGCGCGAGCACAACAAGAAGGCGAGAGTTTCTTAGCGAAAACTGACTCTGTGGAATTTGTGACCGCACTTCGTCAAAATTTAATTCAACGTTTAGTTGATCAAGAATTAATCCGTCAATATGCCAAAGAATTAAAATTAGGTGTAAGTGATGAGATGATCAAACGTGCGATTGTAAGCGATCCTAACTTACAATCCAACGGTAAATTTGATAACGCGCGCTATCAACAATTATTGACTCAAAATGGTTTAACATCTGATACTTATGCGGCTATTTTACGTAATGCATTAACACTTGAACAAATGCAAAACGGTTTGGCTGACAGTGAATTTGTTGTGCCGGCTCAAGTAAAAGATAGTGCACAAACCTTTTTCCAAAAACGTATCGCTCGTCTTGCAACCCTTCCATTAGCTGATGAAGTGGCAAAACAAAAGGTGACAGAAGAAGAAATTAAAGCGTATTACGATGCGAATGCGAAATCGCTTGTTCAACCTGAACTGGCGAAAGTGCAATATATTCGCGTTTCAGCGAATGAATTAGGTAAATTACAACCTGTCACTGAAACACAAATTGCACAATATTATCAAGAAAATAAAGCGCAATTTATTAGCCAAAAATTAGCGCATATCCAATTAGCCACTGAGAAAGAAGCGGATGCGGTTTATCAAGAACTGCAAAAAGGCACTGATTTTGCTGAGTTAGCAAAAGCGAAATCTGTGGATAAACTTTCTGGTGCACAAGGCGGTGAATTAGGTTGGGTAAAAGACAACGAATTACCGAAAAACTTTGAAGATGCGGCATTATTATTAAATGTTGGTCAATACAGCACACCAGTTAATGTGGATGGGGCTTACCATATTATTTTAGTGCAAGATCGTAAAGAACGTACTTTAGAAGAAGTGAAAGAACAAATCGCGGAGACTGTACGTAAAAACTTAGCAGAAAGCCGTTTCCAAGCGGTAGAAAAAGCGATTCGTGCAAAAGCAGCAGAAAGCAGTGATTCTTTAGCTGCGGTAGCAGAAGCAGCAGGCGTGAAAGTGGAAGAAACAGATTATTTCGGTAAAAATAATGTCCCTGCGGCATTAAATTTCCCAAATGTGACTTCTGCTATTTTTGAATCTGATATTGCAAACGGCGGCGCAAATTCTGAGCCATTAACTGTTGGTGAAAATGAATTTGTTGTGGTGCGTGTCGTGGATCATAAAGCTGAAGGTTTACAAAGCCTTGATGAAGCGAAAGCAACGATTGAGCAGTTCTTAAAACGTGAAAAAGCCGATAAAGTATTAGCTGAAAAAGCAGAGCAAGCGGTTAAAGCGCTATCTGCCGATCCAACCAAATTACCTGCCGGTATTAGTTTTGGTGAGCCACAAACCTTTACGTTAGTGGATAATAAAGATCCTGTGCTTTATGAAGGTGTATTTGCCATTGCAAAACCACAAGATGGCAAAGCGGCTTATCAAGTTGCTCGTAACAGCAAAGGTGATATGGTTGTGGTTGCCCTTGAACGTGTAGAAGAACCTACTTTAAGTGAACAAGAATTAGCGAAATTTAGCACTCAACTTGTTCGTGCGCGTCAAGGTGAATTGCAAGGACAGTTAATGCAAGCATTGCGTGAAAAAGCACAAATCGAGATTAATACCAGCTTTATTAATCAAGATGATTCAGAAGAAGGTGCGGCTCACTAAGCCGATTGAAATGTCATTCATCATCAATTTCTGATGGAAAATAAAAGCAAAGTGCGGTAAATTTTGACCGCACTTTTTTATATAAAACAAGGAGAAGACTATGGCTCAAGAAACCATTTTCAGCAAAATTATTCGCAAAGAAATTCCCGCCAATATTGTTTATCAAGATGAATTAGTGACCGCATTCCGAGATATTTCACCGCAAGCGAAAACCCATATTTTGATTATCCCAAATAAAGTGATTCCAACGGTTAATGATGTGACGGAACAAGATGAAGTTACCTTAGGTCGCTTGTTTACTGTCGCAGCTAAAATTGCTAAAGAAGAAGGCATTGCCGAAGACGGTTATCGTTTAATCGTGAACTGTAATAAACATGGTGGACAAGAAGTATTCCATATTCATATGCATCTTGTTGGTGGTGAACCTTTAGGTAGAATGTTGGCGAAATAATGAAAAAGATCCTCATTACAGCAACGGTATTATTTTTAACGGCTTGTTCATCTGCACCAAATATTGTGGGAACCAATAAGCCAATTTTAAATATGGCGGCAAATTTAGCACCGGCTTTAGATGTTGATTTGTCTGATAATACCGCAGCCTTAAAAAATAAAACTACACAACAACTCAATGTGCTTTACCATCTTTATTGGTATAACACACAAGGTGTAACGCAAGTTTGGCCGAATCAGCAAGAAAGCCAATCAGGCAATATTTTATTGCAACCGCAAGAAAAGAAAGTGTTTGAACTACCAAGACCAAGCACAGAAAGTAGCAATTATCGTCTTTACTTACAATAGTTTATGTCCACATTATTAATTGACCTTGAAGGTCATGAGCTCAAACAAGAAGAAGTTGAATTACTGGAACATCCTTTAGTTGCTGGTTTGATTTTATTTACCCGCAATTTTTATGATC